>DATJYT010000045.1:0-3091 GCA_035499475.1 Xanthobacteraceae bacterium
CCGATACCCGCAATAAACTCCCGGCGCTTCATCACTGGATCACCTCGTCGGCGGTGGCCAATAGCGTTTCCGGGATGGTGAGGCCGAGGGCCTTCGCGGTCTTGAGGTTGACGACCAGTTCGAATTTGGTTGCCTGCTGGACCGGCAGTTCGGCTGGTTTTTCGCCTTTGAGAATGCGCCCGGTATAGATGCCAACTTGCTGGTAGGCATAGCCCTAAGCTGCTGCCAGTCGGGTAGGATCGAGGCGCGGTTCGGGCTTCGAATGATGCCGACGTTTCCTCGATCCCCCCTATCATTCCGTACGGCGGGTTTTCCCTCAGTACGGCTGGAAGGCTGGCTTTCCAAACGGTGCCTTCCTGGGTGATAAGCAGCTTAAGCCTGCTCCCGGCATTCGCTGTCCGCCATCCAGTTTGCATCCGCCCTTCGTGCATCTCGTGGTCGCTACGGTGGTCCGCTCTGTGTCGGGCCTGAGGACTCGATAGTGCACCGCCATGCGGTGGAATATTCCACCTACCCCAGGGGCCCTCGCTCGGGTCCGGGTTGTTCTGTCCCGGTCCGTCATCACTTAATCGGCCCCATCCGTCCCACTCGCAGGCACACCGCGATTTCACCGCACGGCGGCTTATACGCGATGCCTTCGCTGTACGGGAGCGCCTAGGCGACCCGCGAGTGGTTCCGAGCTTTCGCTGCACATTCCTTCCTGACATGCCATCCTCTCTGACCCCGGGGAGCTCGATCATCGTAACTGTCCAGAATCTCGATGCCGACGCGGTCTTCGCCGTGAGCTAACCGGCTCGACACTCCCAACGCTCCCGCAATCCGATTCACGCGGGCGGCCTATTTCGTGGCTTCACTGGTTCACAACTGCTACGGCCTGCCAGATTGCTTGCCCCCCTGGACGGATCTGACTGGGATACTTTCCTAGCCACCGGGGACTTTTACTTCCAGGCTTCCGACGGGTTGGTCACCCTCCCCGCCGCTGGATATGACTACGACATCGACTGGACTCCTATGTCGGCGGGACTTGCACCCGCTGGAATGGCAGCTAGCTTCGCTGCACTAGCTCATTAGGCCGAACTTCCTTCTTGCGGAATCGATAACCCACTGAACTCGCGTTTGTTTGTCGCGAGTGCGGGGGCAGTTACTGGGTACGATCCGGGTTGATCTCGAGAAGTTCGAATGCGCGTTGCTGGATCGGGGTTGGCCTGGTGTGAAGGGTGAAGAGGTATTTCTCGTTGAGGGCGGTGGTGGCCTGGATGCGGCAATAGGTGCCGAGGTCGGCGAGGAGGGTTTGGAAGCTGTGCACCGGCAGACCATCTGCGGTGCGTCCGATGGTCTGCTTGCAGTTGGCGGCGTCGGAGCGCTCGGCCTTGGCGACGATGCTGGCGCGCTTGGCGGCAGCGGCCTCGTGATTGGTCTCATCGTAGAGCATAGGGGCGAGCCGCGCGCGCATGGGATGCTCGACATGATAGGCGAGCATGCATAGCAGGACGTGGCCGCGCACCCGCGGCGCGGTCCAGTGGAAGATCGGCCGCAGATGGATGTCGACGGTCTTGAGCGAGCGGAACGCCTGCTCGACCTGGGCAAGCGACTTGTAGGCGCCGACGGTTGCGGCATCGCCGAGAACCCGTTTGGGCAAGTTGGTGCGCACCACGTAGAAGCCGTCAAGCGCCGCCTCGGCCGCGATGGCATCGGTCTTGCGGCGGAACGCAAAGGTCGCCTCGCCGATGTCGAGTTCGAAGTGCTTGGCCATCTTGTAGCGGTTGACGACGGCGCCGACCTTGAGGCCAATCTGGTCTTTGCCGCGCAGCGGCTGCCTGGCGCGCGCGACGGCGGCGGCGATGACGGCCAGATCGCGTTCGGTCGCGGCCAACAGGTCGAGACGCTTGCGGCGGCGCTCGGCGGCGAGTTCGCCGTTGCGGCAGACGATGAGCCGCTCGCCCGGATAATCGGGCGAGGTGATCGCCGCCATGTCGCGCCGGTCGAACAGCGACAGCTGCAATTCGCCGGCCTCGACCAGCGCGCGGATGGCCGGGGCGCGCAGCGCCGTGATCCAGTCGAGGCCGGCCGGCGCGATGTCTTCGTCGATGCGCGCTTGCGTAATCATGCCGCGGTCGCCGACTAGCACCACATGCTTGAGGGCGAAGCGCGCCTTGATCTTGTCAATCTGCGCCGCAAGGGTCGCCGGGTCGCCGGTATCGCCCTCGAACACTTCGATCGCCACCGGCCTGCCGTCCGGCGCACACATCAGGCCGTAGACGATCTGCAACTTGCCCTTCTTGCCGTCGCGATTGTAACCGAGCCGGGCGAGTTCGCAGCAGCGCCCCTCCAGGTAGCTCGATGACACGTCGTAGAGCACCAGCGTGCCATCGCGCAGATGCTTGCGGGAAAGTGCCTGCTCGATCGCGCTCTGGCGCTCGCCGAGCCAGTCGATGGCGGCGTAGAGTTCGTCCTCATCGACGGCGCCGAGACCAAGAATGTCGCCGAGACTTGAAGCGGCGGTCGCCGGATCGAGCATGCGGGCGGTGGCGAGCTTGGAGGCCGGCGCGATCAGCCGCGCCACGATCATCGCAATGACGAGATCGCGCGGCCGGTTGCCGGCCGGACCGAGAATGCGATCAAGCCCGATGGCGCGCAGCGTGCCGAGCACGGCGGCGACATGACCGTGCGGCAAGGCGCGCCGCACGATGATGCTCTCCCGGTCGGCCGGCGTCGCGGTGCCGCCCTTGAGCAGCGTGCGCAGCCCCTCGACGAGTTCAGCCGGCCAATCGGACAGATTGGCAATGGTGCGTTTTTTGATCTTGGCGCCGTCGCGAAAGCTCTCGCGCAGCAGGATGGCGGGCGGCGAATTCCGGTTCGGGACCGATTCGATATACATGGCGATAATATAACGACACAACGCCGCATGATCAATATGACTTTTACCATTTACATGGCTACATTTTACTGGCCATTTTCCGAGAACTTCATCAGGGCCAAGGCTTTATAGATTTCGATAGAGGGAAGTTCGGCTTAGCATCTCGTCCCAAAGATCCGGGTAGTAAAGGTGTAGAACAACGGCGATCCGGCCCCGAGGCTCCAATTCACGCAG
>DATJYT010000046.1:0-9948 GCA_035499475.1 Xanthobacteraceae bacterium
TTCCAGGTTTCGCTGCCGGGCTCGCCGGGCGCCGGCACGACGTATTTGCGCCATTCGAGCTTGCCGGTCGCGGCATCGAGGCCGGCGATCCAGTCGCGCACGCCGCGATCGCCGCCGGCGGCGCCGACGATGATCTTGTCCCTCACCGCGAGCGGGGCCGCCGTAAGCTGCACGTCGGGCTGGTCGTTGACATTGGTCTCCCAGACCACCTTGCCGCTTTCCTTGTTGGTGGCGATGACGCGGGCGGGATAGTTCGCGGTGGTGATGACGAGATCGCCCCACAGCGCGGCGCCGCGGTTCGACAGCGGCACCTTTTCCTGCTTCGGGTCCATGCGCCAGACGATGCGGCCGGCGTCGCCGGAGCGGCCGTCGATCTTGTAGAGAATGCCCCACTGATCGACCACGTAGAGGAAGCCCTCCTCGGCCAGCGGCGTCGCTTCGAGATTTTCGAACGCCGACGTGCCGCCGATGGCGACCGCATAGGCGAGCTTGAGATTCTTGACGTTGCCGCGGTTGATCTTGTCGAGCGGCGAGAAGCGCTGGCCGTCATAGGTGCGATGATTCATCAGCCAGTTCTGCGGCTCTTTGTCGGCGTTCGCGAGCCGGTCCGGCGTCACGTCGGCCGCGAATGCCGGCGTCGCGCCCAGCACGGTCGTGGCCAAGAGCAGGTTGCGAATGACACTCATGCGGCGCATGACGGCCTCCCTGTTATTGCTGGTGCTCAGAGCGCGAACACGAACAGCATCGTTTGATTGCGCTGATCCTTGAGCTCCGGCGTGAAATTGTGCCGGCGCTGTGCGATCCCGCTCAGTCCGGAGAGGATCGCGATATATTGCTTGCCATCGACCGCGAAGGTCATCGGCGGCGCGTCGAAGCCTGTGCCGACGTTGATCTTCCAAAGCTGTTCGAGCGTGGTATCGTCGTAGGCCGCGAAGGTGCCGTCGGTGTAACCGGTGAAGATGATGCCGCCCGCGGTCGCCAGCACGCCGCTGTTGTTCGGATAGGCGATGTGGATCCGCTTCTTGATTTCGCCGGTCATAGGATCGGCGGCGATCAGATCGGAATCGTTGCGCTCGATATTCTTGAACCGCGCGCCCTTCCAGTCGCCGGCCTTGTTCGACAGGCTGGTGTCGAGCGTCAACTGATTGCACGACGACATCGAGGGGATGTAGATCAGCTTGGTGCGCTGGCTATAAGCCGACGGCCAGAAGTTGTTGCCGCCCGACATGGACGGGCACAGCTTCTTGGTGGGATCGGCCACGGTCTGGTTCTGCATTCCCGAATAAACCTGGATATCCCTGCCGGGATCGTAATCGACCGGCTTGCCGGTTTTCTGATCGATGCCTTTGGTCCAGGTGATGTTCTCCACATACGGCTTCGCCATCAACGGTTGACCGTTGTTGCGCGCGAACGTGTAGAGAAAGCCGTCGCGCGAGGAGTGGGTAATGACCTTGCGCGGCTGGCCGCTGATCTGGCCGTCGAGCAGCATTTGCGTGCCGGCGGCGTCGTAGTCCCACATGTCGCCGGGGAGGTATTGGAAGTACCAGTTCATCTTGCCGCTGTCCGGGTCCCAGGAGATGACGCTGTCGGTGAAAAGGTTGTCGCCCGGCCGATAGGTCGGATCGAACATCGGCACCGGATTTCCGGTGCCCCAGATCAACTGATTGCCGGCGACGTCGTAGGTGCCGGTGACCCACATGGCGCCGCCGCCGGTCTGCCAGGCATTGTTCTTGTCCTTCCAGGTTTCGCTGCCGGGCTCGCCGGGCGCCGGCACGACGTATTTCTGCCAAACGAGCTTGCCGGTCGCGGCATCGAGGCCGGCGATCCAGTCGCGCACGCCGCGATCGCCGCCGGCGGCGCCGACGATGATCTTGTCCTTGATCGCGAGCGGCGCCGCGGTGAGTTGCACGTCGGGCTGGTCGTTGAGGTTGGTTTCCCAGACCACCTTGCCGCTGTCTTTGTTGGTGGCGATGACGCGGGCCGGATAGTTCGCGGTGGTGACGACGAGATTGCCCCACAGCGCGGCGCCGCGATTGGCGAGCGGCACTTTCTCCTGCTTCGGATCCATGCGCCACAGGATGCGGCCGGCATCGCCGGAGCGGGCGTCGATCTTGTAGAGAATGCCCCACTGGTCGACGATATAGAGAAAGCCGTCTTCGGCGAGCGGGGTGGCTTCGAGATTTTCGTTCGCGGAAGTGCCGCCGAGCGCCACCGCGTAGGCGAGCTTGAGGTTCCTAACGTTGTCGCGGTTGATCTTGTCGAGTGGCGAGAAGCGCTGGCCGTCGTAAGTGCGGTGGTTCATCAGCCAGTTCTGCGGTTCCTTGTCGGCATTGATCAGCCGGTCCGGTGTTACGTCGGCTGCGACCGCCGGATAAGCCGCGAGCGCTGCGCCCGCGAGCAGCAGATTGCGAATGGAATTTCTCCGCTTCATCGCTTCCTCCTCGACGTTTGTTCAGGGGTAACGCAAAAATTAGAAAAAGCTCGGCATGGTCTGATGTCGTTCGAGCGAAGTAAGGCAATCCATGTGGCTGCGGGTACGGGTTTGCTTCGTCGCTTCGCTCCTCGCAATGATGTCGTGATGCTACGGCTGGTAGACGCCGCGGTTGTACCAATGGAACGCATCGACGCTGACGACGCGCTCGTTGCCGTCAAACAGCGTTCCGACTTTGCCGCCGGACGCCTTGAGCTCGAATTTCTTCACCCTGTCCTTCACCGGAACCGTTGCGTTGCGCATGATGTCGAGGCCCTGTTCGATCTTCCAGATCTGATACGTGTCCGGATTGGCCGCGGAGAAAAACTTGACGTCGGCGCCGATTTTGCGCGCGACGCCGCGCTCATAGCCGACATGCAATTCCATGTGCTCGCCATTGGCGCCGGTGAATTCCCAGGTGTCTTCATTCTGGATCGGCTGGCCCGGCGCGGCGTGCGTCGAGCGCTCGACACGATAGGACGTTGCGGCCTGATAAACGCCGAAGGGACCAGGCGCGTTTTTCGGATTGGCCGTGATGGCATCGACGATCATCTGGCCGGCCATCTCGTTGGTGCCGGTCTTTTTGATCGGCGAGGCGAGATAGACCATCTGGTCGGTGCCGACGGGCGCGCCGTCGGGGCCGGTGATGTCGACACGGTCGACGAAGATCATACGGATGTTGCAGTCCTTGGCCGCGCCCGCCGTCGCGACGAAGGGCTCCCAGCCGTCCGGCAGCAGCTTTTTCAGCGCTGCGGGGGTGACGGTGAGGTCGAGTTGCATACGCGTTTCGGCGCTATGCTCGAGGAGAGTCTCGGCTTTCGCGTGCGGCACGATACCGGCGGCCGCAACCACAAACGCAACGCCCAACGCGCCCTTTGCGAGCATCAATACCTCCCCATCTGTGCCGGCCCGCCAACGGGTGCCGGTTCTGATCTCATGCTAGTCGAAAACGGCAGCAGCCTGAACCGTTAAAACGGCAGGGCTGCCGCACCGTGACGGCGAGGCGGTTCCTGACTAACATTGCCGAAAAGCTGTTGCGTAAGCTGAGGGAGTGCGACCCATTAGCGTGCAGTCAGACGTTGCGGTCAGCGTGCAGTCCGACGCAACTGCCGCGGCCGTATCCGCTTCGTCGCATGGGCGGCGGCGCGTATTTCATGCGCTCTGGCATGGCCGGTCGCTGCGGGCGCAGCTCCTCATCGTGTTCGCGATCATCGATCTCATCGCCATCCTGGTTGCCGGCGGAGTTATCATCCTTCGGGCGCGCACGCAGATCCGCATCGAGATGGCGGCGTCGATGCGGCTTGCCGAATTTCTCGTCGGCGACGCGGCGCACCTGGCGCAGCAACAAGTTTCTGCCGAAGAATTTCTGGCGGCGCTGCCAGCGCAACTGCGGTCCATCCGTCATGCGCGGATCGTCGTGACGGATGCGGCGGGCGTTCCCGTCGCCGTTCCGCCGGCGGGCGGTCTTCGCAGCGAGGACCGCGAGCCGGTGCCGCGCTGGTTCACCACCCTGGTCAGCCCGGCGATCGAGACGCACGAGGTTGCCGTGATGGTCAACGGCGCTCGCATCGGCGAGGTTGAGATCGTCGGCGAGCCGGCGGACGAAACCGCCGAGGTCTGGGAGAACGTCCTCGCCCTCGGCGCGGTGGCGCTTGTGCTCAACGCCGCCATGATCGGCATTCTCTATTTTCTGTTCGGCCGGGTGCTCGATCCGCTCACGGTGCTGGCGGGCGGCCTCGCCGATCTCGAGCATCAGACCTACAGCGTGCGGCTGCCGCGGCCGCACGCGCCCGAATTGGCGGCCATTGCCGAGCGTTTCAACGCGCTTGCGCTCGCGCTCGAAGAGGCCCGCGGCGAGAACGTGCGGCTCAACCGCCGTCTGATCAGCGCGCAGGACGACGAGCGGCGACGCACCGCGCTCGAGCTTCACGATGAGGTGGGACCGTGCTTGTTCGGCCTCAAGGCCAATGCCTCGACGATCGCCGGTGCGGCCGCCGGACTTCCGGCAACGGCGCAACGCAGCATCACCGAACCTGCTCGGGATATTCTGGCGATCATCGATCATTTGCAGGTCATCAACCGCAGCATGCTCGATCGGCTGCGGCCGATGGCGCTCGGCCACGTGCCGCTTGCCGACATTATTGGCGAAATGGTGCGCGAGCGGGCGCGCGGGCAGCCGCAGACCGCCTTCGCATTTGCGCCGGCCAAAAACCTCGGGCCCAGTTACGGCGACTCGATCGACCTTACGGTCTATCGCTGCATCCAGGAGAGCCTGACCAATGTCGTCCGCCATGCGCAGGCAAAGCATGTCACGGTGGATTTGGCCGAGGCGCGCGACGGCGGCGGGCTGGCGCTGACGGTGCGCGACGACGGCCGCGGCCTCGAACCCGGCGTCGTGCCGGGCTTCGGCATCCGCGGCATGCAGGAGCGCGTCGTCGGATTGGGCGGCGCATTTGCCATCGACAGCAGTCCCGAAGGCGGAACCAGCGTGCGCATCGCCATCCCATTCAACGCGGCGGCGGATGAGGCGGACGGCCGGACATCATGACCAGCGTGCTTATCATCGACGACCACCCCATCGTGCTGCAAGGCTGCCGGCGCATGCTCGAAGCTGCCGGCGTCGAAACCGTGCTCGAAGCGCGCGATATCGCGTCCGGTTATAGGCTCTACCGCCGCCATCATCCGGACGTGGTCGTCATCGATCTTGCTATGCAGGGAAGCGGCCTCAGCGGCCTGTCCCTGATCCGCCGCGTACGTTCCCACGATCCGGGCGCGCGCATCCTGGTTTTCAGCATGCACAGCGATCCTATCATCGTGGCGCGCGCGCTCGAGGCCGGCGCCATCGGCTATGTGCTCAAGGACACGTCCGCGGACGAGCTCTTGAAAGCATTCGAGAAGGTGCGCGCCGGCGCGCCCTACCTGAGCAACGAGCTGGCCATGCAGGTCGCGCTGGTCCATGCGCCGACGCGGCAAAATCCGCTCGCCGAGCTGACCCAGCGCGAATTGCAGACGCTGTCGCTGCTCGCCGAAGGTAAACCTTACGGCCGCATCGCCGAGGAGCTCAACGTCAGCTACAAGACGGTGGTCAACGTCTGCTCGCAACTCAAGCACAAGCTCGATGTGCAGAATTTGCCGGAGCTCATCCGCTCGGCCGTGCAGTTGCTCTCGCCGGCGTCGTAGAATGTAGCCGCACGGAGCGATATCTGGGGACGATCGCGCGGCTTTGGTTTAGCGTCCAAGTATTGTCAGGAATTGCTCGAGCGTCAGTCCGGCGTCGGCGATTATGCGCCGGAGCGTTCCGGACCGCACTTGCTTATGATCAGGAACGATGACCCTTGCGTACGGGCTGTCACGACGCAAGACCATGTGGCTTCCAGCTTGGCGGCGAAAGACAAATCCGGCGCGCTCCAGCGCAGAGCGGACCTCGCGGCCGGATAAATCGGTGGGAAGCTTGACCACCTGCCGCGAGCTCGATCCTACGCTGCCTCGACTTCAACGAATTCCTTACCCGCTTCAGTAGGAACCGGATCACCTGCCTCGCGGCAATCCTCGACGTAGAGCGCGATCGCTTCTCGAATATTCGCAATCGCTTCGGCACGATTATCACCCTGGCTGACGCAACCCGGTAATGCCGGGACGCTCGCGACATAGCCGCCATCCGCTTCCTTTTCTAAGACGACAGTGTATCGCATGGTATTCTCCTGCATCCGCACCATAAAGGCGAGCGGCGCTGAATTCCGTTGAGAAAATAGCAATGCGCCACGCTTTGCTCAATCCGGGCGTCCATTTATTTCTCATACGCATGCGCCCGGATATAGTGCCAGAGCTGATCGATATTCTCGTCGCTGAGAACCCCCTTCCACGGCGGCATCTGGTTCTTGCCGTTGCGCACCGAGTGCTCGAAGCGCGGGCGTTCGTCGGCCTTCAATTTGCGCAAGTCGAAGGTCTGTCCGGTATTGACCAGATCGTCGCCGTGGCAGGTGGCGCAATTGGTGTTGTAGACGGTCTCGCCTGCTTTGATTTTGGCCTCGTCATCCGGCGCGCTGTTTTGCGCGAAGGCGATCGGCATCAACCACAGCACCCCGCTCAACAATGCCGTCGCGCCCGTGCCATAAGAGAGAGGCCGCCATTGGCGGCCTCCCGTACCGAGTTCTTGAACGCGAAGCGTCATTTGTCGAACAACGCAAAAGTCCACAGCGACACGCCGGTCGGCAGATTCTCCAGGTTTGGATCGCCGCCGCGCAGCGCATAAACGCCGCCGAGGCCGCTGAGCACGGTGACGTATTGCTTGCCGTTCTTTTGCCAGGTCACCGGCTGGCCGACGATTCCGGACGGCGTCTGGAAGCTCCAGAGCACCTTTCCGGTGTCGGCGTCGAGCGCCTGGAATTCACCGGTCATCACCCCGGTGAACAGCACGTTGCTCGCCGTCACCATGGTGGATGAATAGTTCGGGCTCTTATACGGCGTCTCCCACTTCGACTTGCCGGTGAGCGGGTTGACCGCCTTCAGGTAGCCGCGGATGTTCGGATCGTCGGTGACGACGGTCCGTTTCACGGTCGGTACGCCGGACGGCTGGCCGGGCTTGAGCTGCGGCGGCTCCGGCGCTTCGTAGGTCATGCCGACATTGAGCGTGTTGATGTAGAGCAGCCCGGTGCGCGGGCTGAACGAGAAGTGCTGCCAGTTGGTCACGCCGGAGACCGACGGCCAAACGGTGACCTTCTGGCCCGCGAGCGCGCCCTTGAACACGTCGGTAACGACCGGCCGGCCGGTCTTCATATCGACCGCGCTCGCCCAGTTCACCTTGCCGAACGTATTGGCTGCAAGCAGCTTGCCGTCCTTGGCGTCGAGCACGTAGAGGAAGCCATTGCGGTTCGCCTGCATCACCACTTTGCGGGGGCTGCCATTGATCTTGATCGTGGCGTTGATCGGCGTCTGCACCGCGTCGAAGTCGAACGGATCGTTCGGCGTTGCCTGATAGTACCAGACGCGTTGGCCGGTCTCCGGCTTGATGGCCCAGATCGAGTTGGTGAACAGGTTGTCGCCCGGCCGCGCGCGCGGATTCCACGGCGCCGGATTGCCGACGCCCCAGAACACGAGATCGAGGTCGGGGTCGTAGGTGCCGGTGACCCAGGAGCTGCCGCCGCCGGTCAACGCCGTATCGCCCGGCCAGGTCTCGGAGCCGGGCTCGCCCTTGGCGGGGATCGTATAGGTCCGCCACAGGTGCTTGCCGGTCTTGGCGTCATAGGCTTCGATGAAGCCGCGATTGCTGAACTCGGCGCCGGCGACGCCAACGATGACCATGCCTTTGACGATCAGCGGCGCGCCGGTCATGGCGTAGCCGTTCGCTGGCACCGCCGGATCGGGCGATTTCGCCTCCCAGACCTGCTTGCCGGTCTTGGCGTCAAGCGCGATGATGCGATCGTCCATCAGCGCGCGGATGATCATGCCCTGATAGATGGCGGCGCCGCGATTGACAATGCCGCAGCAGACGACGCGCAGCGTCTCCGGCGGATATTCGTGCTTGACGCGCCAGATCTGCTTGCCGGTGATGGCATCGACCGCAACCGTCTCGTCGTGGGTCGTTGCATAGACGACGCCGTTGCTGACCAGCGGGAAACCTTCGCCGCCTTGCAGGTCGGCCATCGAATAGGACCAGACCGGCACCAGCTTGCCGACGTTCTCCTTGTTGATCTGGGTCAGCGGCGAGTACCGGTTGCCGGAATAACCCATGCCGTAGACGAGAACATTGTCGGTCGTCTTCTCGTCGTTCTTCAGATCGTCATCGGATTGCGCGAGCGCGGCGCATGGGATTGCCGCGCTCAACAGCGCGGCAAGGAGCATTGATCGCATCACAGAGTCCTCCCGGTCGATTTTTGCTTGTACGATCTTCGCGGTTGCCGCGGGATACTTTGGCAGTTCCCTATGGATATTGTGGCAACCGCGCCGATACTAGGGCGGATTTCCTCTGGCTCCAATAGATGATGCTGCGGCGGCCGATATGCCGCCTTTTCCGTGCCGATGTGCTGTGCCAGTTTTGCGCCCAATGGGCAGAAGCAGTGGACAGAGCCGTCTGGTGGGCGCGGGCGCCGGCATCATCGTGGCGGCCGTCATTGCGGGCGCTGCGTGGGCCGACGATGTTGCGGCTTTCCTGGCGGGCGCGGCGATTAGTTGCGCGGGGTGCGACTTGAGCGGTGCCGATCTGCGAGACCGCGAACTCAAGCACGCAAAACTCGACGGCGCGGTGCTGGAGAAGGCCAATCTCGACGGCGCGAGCCTGTTCCGGGCGACGCTCGAGCGCGCCAACCTCGCCGGCGCCTCTCTGGCCAAATCCAACCTCAATCTCGTGGATGCCAAGTGGGCCGACTTCAGCGCGGCGCAGCTTCCCGGCGCCTTGCTGTTCGAAGCCGATCTGTCCGGCGCCAAGCTTGTCGGCGCGAGCCTTGAACGCGCGCACCTCGGCAAGGCGCGTTTGAATCAAGCCGACCTCCGCGACGCCAAGCTCACCGGCGCCGATCTGCGCGAGGCGCGTCTTGCCGATGCGAAGCTCGGCGGCGCTGACATGCGCGGCGTCAATCTCGACGGCCAGAATCTGCGCAACATGGATTTGCACGGCATCGATTTTACCTGGTCCGACATGATCGAGGCCGACCTGACCGAGGCCGATCTCTCCGGCGCCAAGCTCGCCGGCGTCGATCTCGGCGGCGCCAACCTGCACGGCGCCAATCTGTCCGGCGCCGACTTTGAAGGCGCCAATCTCAACAATGCCATTCTCACCGATGCCAAGCTCACCGGCGCCAAATTCGACGCCGCCATCATGCCGGACGGGCATCGCAATCCGTGAGGACGCGGCGGCGGCTGTTGCACGTCCTTGACGAGGGCGCCGCCGCGCGGGCACCAATAGCGCCGCAAAGGGCGACAGGGAGAAACGAACCATGGCCAAGGTCATCATCAGTTGCGCGATCACCGGCTCGATCCACACGCCGACCATGTCGGACGCGCTGCCGATCACGCCCGATCAGATCGCCACGCAAGCGATCGATGCCGCCGCGGCCGGCGCCGCAATCCTGCACCTGCATGCGCGCGACCCGAAGGACGGCCGGCCTTCGCCCGATCCCGCGATCTTCATGCAGTTCCTGCCGCGCATCAAACAGGCGACCGACGCGGTGGTGAACATCACCACCGGCGGCGCCGTAACCATGACGGTCGAGCAGCGCATTTCCGCGGCGCAGCAGCTCTCGCCGGAAATGTGCTCGCTCAATATGGGCTCGATGAACTTCGCGCTCTATCCGATGGCGAAGCGCTACAAGAACTGGAAATACGACTGGGAGGAGAGCTATCTCACCAATTCCGACGCCTACATCTTTCCCAACACGTTTCGCGACATCGAGAAAGTCTACCGCACGCTGGGCGAAGGCCACGGCGTCAAGTTCGAGCACGAATGCTACGACACCGGTCACCTCTATAATCTCGCGCACTGC
>DATJYT010000047.1:0-8663 GCA_035499475.1 Xanthobacteraceae bacterium
CACCCGGTCGCCCGCCTTGATGTCGATCGGAATGAGCTTGCCGGCTTCATCGCGCCCGCCCGGGCCGACGGCGACGACCTCGCCCTCCTGCGGCTTCTCCTTGGCGGTGTCGGGAATGATGATGCCGCCCTTGGTCTTCTCCTCGGCATCAATACGCTTGACCACCACGCGGTCATGCAACGGACGGAATTTCATCTTCGCCATATCTTCCCCTCGTGGCCGCGCAAGGCGGCATTGTCATTTGCAGAAAACTAAGCTTTTACAGCACCTTAGCACTCTTAATAATTGAGTGCCAAAAGGCTGCCTGGGAGATAGGGGCTGCTCTGTGCGCTGTCAAGCCGAGCGCGTCTCGGCGGGCGCCAGCCGATAAATGCGAGGAGTTCGCATTCGCGCGGCAGATGCTGCTAGTGTGGATGCGATCGGACACGATCGCGCAGAGGGAGGGACTTTACGGAATGCGGGCGCTCAGTCTCGAACAAGCCAACACCATCATCGCCGAGACCTTCGCTGCGGCGAAAAAGCACAAGTGCCGCCCGATGAGCGCGATCGTTCTCGACGCCGGCGGCAGAGTGAAAGCCTTCCAGAAGCAGGACGGCGCCTCGATGCTGCGATTCGAGGTCTGCTACGGCAAGGCTTACGCCTCGCTGGCCTTGGGGCGTCCGTCAAAGCTCGTGCTGCAAAAGGCGAACGAGAAGCCGCTGTTCATGCAGTCGATCGATAATCTTGCCGACTATCCACTGTTTCTCGAAGGCGGCGGCCAACTCATCCGTGATCAAGAAGGCGAGGTTATCGGCGCCGCCGGCGTCACCGGCGACGCCAACGAGATGGACGACATCTGCGCCATCGCCGGCATCCATGCCGTCGGTCTCTGCGCCGACAGCGATTTTTTCGGCGATCCCGACAAGATGCGCGAATTGAGCATTCACAAGACGCCGCCGCTCAAGGATCCGCGCCAACCGCAGGTGCCGACCCGAGCCAAAAAGCGGACCGCCGCCGTCGCTCCCCGCAATGGCGCCAAGCTCCGGAGCGGTTCGCACGCCGCCAAATCGGCGCTCTAATGTTGAGGCCTGTTGTCCCGAACGGGACAATTTGAAACAAAGTCGAAAGGACCGGGGATTAGAACGGACGGAATTTTGGGGTTGCGGCCGTCCGGCGCTTTTGCCCGAAACGGCGCTTTGAGGAGGTCCTCATGAGCCTGCGCAGTTTTCACTCGCCTGCGAGCCTCGCCGCTTTCTGCGCGCTCGCGCTGTCGGCCTGCACCGCCTCGACGCCACCCGTCGAGGCGCCGGTGGCGGCGCCGATGGCGGCGCCGGCGATTCCCTCGCAGTACCGGCCCGAGGAACTCGTCGGCCGCTGGGGCTACGGTGCCTTCCACAACCAGACCGATCTCGCGCGCACCACGGCAGCGGCGCGCGGCCAGTGCGGCCAACCGGTGGTCATCAACCGCGGTCCAAACGGCGGCCTGATGATGTATCTCGCCGACAGCGCCGATCTGCAGGAACTGCAGCTCAAAGGCAGCCAGAGCGGCAAGAACTATATCGGTCCGCCCGGCGATGCCGGCGGCCCGCAGGACCGCGAGATCGTGTCGTTCGACGGCCGCACCATGGTGCTGCGCTGGATGGATCCTGAAGTGGCCGGACGCTACGGCACCGGCGTCTATGTGCGCTGCGCGCCCGAAGGCGCTGCCCGCGCCAGCAAGCCGCCCGCGCATTAGTCTTCGGTATTACGCGAAAGCCTGACGGCCGGAACAGCGGTCTCGCCGATTTGCCGTGCGTCGGGGAACAGCCTGACGCGGCCTCGGAACAGCAGACGTAATGCCCACTCTCCGCGACTTCATCATCGGTCCCTGGCGCGCGGTCAGCGTGCTCGGCGTCACCGAAATTCTGTCCTGGGGCGCGATCTACTATCCGCCGGTGCTGACCGTGCCGTTGATTGCGGCGGATCACGGCTGGACCAGGGCGTTCGCCATGGCGGGCTTTTCGGTCGGGCTCTTCGTCGGCGGGTTGGCGTCGCGCCATGTCGGCGCCCTGATCGATCGTTACGGCGGGCACGCGGTCATGCCGTTCGGCTCGCTGATCGGCGCGGTTGGCCTCGTCGGTCTCGCGACGGCGCCGAACGCAATCGCGTATTTCGCCGCCTGGATGGTATTGGGCGTCGCCATGGCGGCGGGACTCTATGATCCCGCTTTCGCGACGCTGGGGCGGATTTTCGGCGCCGGCGCGAGAGCGCCGATCACCACGCTGACGCTTGCCGGCGGCTTTGCGTCGACGGTGAGCTGGCCGGCCACCCAATTACTCATCGGGGCAATCGGCTGGCGCGGCACTTATCTTGTCTATGCGGCCTTGCTCGCTTTCATCGCCGCGCCCCTGCACGCCTTCGCGCTGCCGCGCCGGCGCGCCGAACACGCCGCGGTCGCAACAGCCGAACCGCAACCCGTAGCCAAAGCGGTTCTTTCAGCGCGAGGCCTTCCCTTCATTCTGGTCGCGGCCGCGTTTGCCGCATACGCTTTCGTTCCGTCGGCGCTTTCGGCGCAGCTTCTTGCGATGTTCGGGCGCTTCGGCCTTGCGCCCGCGACCGTCGTCATGATCGGCATGCTGTTCGGACCGGCCCAGGTCTTGGCCCGCGTCTGCGAGCTTGCCTTTGCGCGCGACCTGCATCCGCTGTGGACCGCGCGGCTGGCCGTCGGCCTGTTGGTCGCGGCCTTTGCACTGATGGGAGTGCTGCCGTTTTCCGCGACCGTCGCCGCCGTGTTTGCGGTGATGTACGGCATGGCCAACGGGCTCATGACCATCGCGCGCGGCACCGTCCCGCTCGCGCTGTTCGGCGTCTCCGGCTACGGGCTCCTGGTCGGCCGCATCGGCGGCCCGTTCCTGGTGGTTCAGTCGGTCGCCCCGGTGGTGCTGACTTACGTCGCCGAGCGCACGTCGGACGGCGCCGGGTTGACGCTCGTCGCCGCCTTTGCGGCGGTCGCATTGCTGTGCTTCGCGGGGATCCGCAGGCCGGCCTAGGCTTTGCCGTTGAACAACGCGTCGATATCGGCCTGCGTGGCGTGGCCCGCGTCGACATCGAGCCGGGGGCCGTGCAGATGCTGCGCGCCGTCGCGTTTGATGCCGGCCTGGGCGTTCTTGAACTCGTCGAGGATGCTCGCGATGTGGTCTTCGATGACGCGCAGCGTCGCCATCACCTTGGTGACGCGCTGGCCCACCAGATCCTGGAAATTGCAGGCCTCGAAAATCCTGATCACCAGGTCCTGGATATCCTGCGCGATGCCTTGTTCGAGCTTGCCCTTGAGCGCGGCCGACAAGTTGTTCGAGAGCTGATCGATCTCTTCCGCCGCGGCGAGCACCTTTTTGGTCGCCTGCTCGGTGCCGGCCACCACGGCTTCGAGCTCGTGCGCGATGCGCGTCATCGGCGCTGATTGAGCGTTGCTCCTGCCGGCTGCGTCGGTGCCGGTGATTCGGAAAAGTTCCGAAGTGAGGCGCGCGGTTTCGGCGCCTGCCGCGGCGTCGCGTTTTCCCGTCGCGTAGCGGTCGGCCTCGGCGAGCATGGCGCGAAGCCCGGCAATCTCGCGCATCAGGTCGGCATGCTGCGGCGGCGGTTGAGTCGCCGCGGACTCACCGAGCCGTGTGACCGCCATCTGCTCGATGCGGAAGACTTTGCGCGGGGTAGCCATGCTTTGCGGAACCAAATTGCGCGGGCAGACTACGATTTCCCGGCTTAATGCCGCGTTCATGGCTGCCGATTGCGGCGATCCGGTATCGAGCGCGAACGGTTAACCATGAGGCGAAAGCATTCACTCAAAATATACTTTAACTTGATGAACAATCGACAAATTCCGCGGCTGCCAAAAATGCGCCGCACGAAATTTACCAAACAGTCGAGGTTTGCGCCTGTACTCGCTGCGCGGGTGATTGCAGCGCCGATGCCGTGTCGGAGCGCTGCAGGCCCGATGTGTAACTGCGTAACAGTACGAGTGTGCAATGCGTCCCATCCACCTTTGCGTCCTCCTCGCAGGCGTCGTCAGCACGCCGGCGTGGGCCGATCCTCTCGCCATCGATCCCAACGCCTACGCCGCAAATCAGCGCTACTATTCGGCCGCGGCGCAGAACCAGCGCGCCGCCGCCTATCAGCAGAGCAATTACAGCCAGCCGGCGGCCAACCCGCTCGGCGGCGGCCTGCTTGAATTTCTGTTCGGAGGCTTGGGCCGCCAGGGCGCATCGCAAGCCTACCAGCCGGCGCAGCCGTCATATTCCAACGCGCCGCAGCAGGGTTACGGATCGCAGCCCGACTATCAGCAGCAAGCCGCCACGCCGCCGCAAGGCTACGATCCCTCGAGCGACGGCGACATGGCGCATCCGCCGATCGATCCCAAATTCGAGCGTCAGGTTGTCGCCTACAACGGCCATGAGCAGCCCGGCACCATCATCATCGATACGCCGAACAAGTTTCTCTATCTGGTCGAGGACGAGGGCAAGGCGCTGCGCTACGGCATCGGCGTCGGCCGTCCCGGCTTCACCTGGGCGGGCGAAAAGACCATCACCGCCAAGCGCGAATGGCCGGATTGGCGGCCGCCGGACGACATGATCAAGCGCCGCCCCGACCTGCCGCGCTACATGGCCGGGGGCCCGGACAATCCGCTCGGCGCCCGCGCCATGTATCTCGGCTCGACGCTCTATCGCATCCACGGCTCGAACGAGCCCTGGACCATCGGCACCAACGTGTCGTCCGGCTGCATCCGGTTGCGCAATGCCGACGTCATCGATCTCTACCAGCGGGTCAAAGTCGGCACCAAAGTGGTGGTGATGTGAACGCCGCAGCTGTCCTGCTATGGCGGGAATAGTGGTTGAACAGGTCGCAAGGCGTCGTTGCAAAGACTGAGTTGTGCGGCAAGTGCCGCGCCGTCATGAAGTTGCAACGCGCCGCAGCGCAAAACCATGCCGCGCGAGCAAGTCCGGAAACGCGTCGGCGCTGAAATAGGCATATTCGCGCTCGCGCAGCTTGGTCAGCGGATCCAGGCGGATGAGTTCGGCATCGACGATGCCGGGATGGCACATGACCACGCCGCCGTCCGGCAGCGCGTCGAGAAAGCTCGGAAAGAGCTTGGCGAAATCGGCGTCGGCGCGAAACGAATAGCTGCCAGCGAAGGCTGGATTGGTTGGCACGCGCGCTTGCGCGGCGCGGCGGCGGAAGCGCCGGCTCAACGCGTCGAGGATCAGACCTTTCGGATCGGACACGGGCTTGGGCGCGGATACCGCGCGCTCGCACTGTCTGACCCAAGCCTGAGGCGCCGCATTCTTGATGACGCGCAACAGCGCTGCGCCGATCTTCGGGAACAGATGGGCGTGCTGGTGGCCGTCGACGTAATCCGGCGCGCGTCCGAAGGCCTCGTGGAATGCCGCGAATTGGCGGGCGATCTCGCGCTCCACCAGTTCGGGCTGCAATGCATTGAAGAACGCGTGGCGCGCCGTCGCGACGAGCGGCAGGAAACGGCCGTCGCGCACTGGTGCATAGTCCGGCGAGAGCGGCCGAAATGGCGCCGTGAGCGTGACATGCAATCCGATCGCCGCCCGCGAGCGCGCCTGCTCGACGAGTGCCGCCGCCTCGGTGGGCTGAAAACTCGGCGCCGCCACCATCACCGAGGTGGCATTCAGACGGCCACGCATGATGAGATCGCGGATCGCGGCGTTGACCGACGGCGAGATGCCGTAGTCGTCGGCGCAGAGCCAGATGTTGCGTAGCGTGCTGTCGTTCATTCGGCCGCGGTGCGGGTGTCGCTGACCGGCCGGCTGGCGTCTTCGCGCAGTTTCACGTCGTGCTCGGCGACGAAATAGACCGGGCGGCCTTTGATCTCATAGAGGATCTTGCCGATATATTCGCCGACGACGCCGAGCATGATGAGCTGAAAGGCGCCGAGCACCATCATGCCGACGAAGAGTGACGGATAGCCGGGGACGCTGGTGCCATAGGCGAGCGTCTCGTAGGCGATGCTGCCGCCATAGACGAGCGCGATCGCCGCCAGCACGAGACCCAGCATGGTGGCGAACCGCAGCGGCGCCACCGAGAATGCCGTCAGACCATTGAGCGACAGGCCGACCAGCGAGCGCATGTTCCACGACGTGCTGCCTTGCGCGCGCGCCTCCGGCTCGTAGTCGATGCGCATCTGGCGAAAGCCGATCCAGCTCGACAAGCCCTTGAAGAAGCGGTTGCGCTCCGGCATCTGCCGCAGGGCGTTCGCCGCGCGCGGCGACAGCAGGCGGAAATCGCCGGCATCTTCGGGAATCCTGCTGCGCGCGCCCCAGTTGAGCAGCCGATAGAAGCCCTTCACGGCGACGCGCCGGGCGATCGACTCGTTGGAGCGGCTGGCCTTGGCGGTATAGACCACGTCGCAGCGGTCATCGAGCCAATGTCCGACCAGCGCTTCGATCAAGGAGGTCGGATGCTGGCCGTCGCCGTCGATGAAGAGCACCGCGCCGAGCCGCGCATGGTCGAGGCCGGCGAGCAGCGCCGCCTCCTTGCCGAAATTGCGCGACAACGAAACCACCTGCACGTCGAGCGCCGTCGGCGGCAATTGCCGCGCGATGGTCAGCGTGTCGTCGCTGCTGCCGTCGTCGACATAGACGACCTCGCAAGCGAGCGCGCGCATCGCGGCAAGCTTCTGCGCGACTTCGACAAGCCGCGCGTGCATGCGCGTGAGCGAGGCCGCCTCGTTGTAGAGCGGCACCACGACGGAGAGGCCGCGCGCGGCGTCGGAGCCACCGGGGCTGCGGTCGCGGGGCAGCGGCGCAATTCTGTAATCGGGCGTCCCGGTCATCAAATCGATCCTGTGGAGCTGTTTATAACGCAATCGGCTCGGCCTGTCGCGCGGAGCATGGTCGCGGCACGAAGGCCGGCGGGCTGGCGTGCCGCGGCGGACGTGATAGGTAGCGGCATGGCCGGCGTTTCCCCCTACGATTGGGCGCGCGAGAAGCTCTTGGAGGGCTGGCGCAATCGCGCGCTGAGCCGCAAGGCCGTCAGCTTCGCGCTGATCGGCGTCGTCAACACCGTGGTGGATTACAGCGTCTTTCTGCTGGCGCGTGCGGCGTTGAGCCGATCACCGGCCGCCCTCGATGCGATCGGCGCATTGGCGGAGTCGTGTCGATGCGGCAATACGACCGCCCTCACGTTGGTGGCGGCAAACCTGGTTTCATGGATCGTCGCCGTCTCCGGGTCCTACGCGATGAACTCGTCGATCACCTTCGCGGCCGAATCCGGACGGCGGCTGCGCTGGCGCGACTACGCGGCCTTCGTCCTCTCCGGCATCGTAGGCTGGCTTGCCAATACCGCGACGCTGCTGATCGCGGCGCAGGTCCTGCTGCTGCCGGTGTGGCTGGCGAAGGCCGTCGCCATCCTGGCAAGCTTCGTGGTGAATTTCTCGCTCTCGCACTTCGTCGTATTTCGTGTGCGAACCGAGTAACGCGTTGCCGAGCTTGCTCAGCCGGTGTGCCGCCGCACGCTCTGCTCGATGTTGACGGCCGCGTCACGCACCTTGATCTGGAAATGGTCCCAGTGGGTGCTGACGACATTCCAGTTGACGAGCGGTGCCGCGCCGGCGGCGGCTGTCGCCGCAAGGCCATTCCCCGTGCGGCCGGTCGCGCTGTCGTAAAGATAGGCGCCAAAAACCGTAACGATCACGCCGAGAACGAAACCGATCAGGGTGCGCATGGTCATTGCTCCGCTGGTCACGTTGCGGTGGCGTCAACGCGGTGCCGGAGAAAAAGTTCCGCCCGCGGCCGGCTATTCAGCCCTCGCGCAAGACTTTTTCAATGCGCCGGTCGGGAACCAGCCACATCACGGCCACCAGGACGTAAAGCGCGATCGAGATCCAAGGGCTGACGAATGCCAATATGATGGCCGCACAATAAAGCAGCGGAGAAAGCTTGCCCTTGATGTCGCCGCCGAGCGCGTGCGCCAGCACCGAATGCGCGCCCTGCTGATGCACGATTGCCTTCTGCAGCAGATAATAGGCGATCGCCGGCATCAGCAGCGCAACGCCGTAAACCGCCGTCGGTATCGCGGCGAGGAAATTCTCGCCCATCCACGCAGTCGCTGCCGGGATCAACGACAGCCAAAACAGCAGAAACGAATTGGCCCACAGGATCAGCGCATCGACGCGGCTGACGGTGTGCAGCAGATGATGATGGTTGTTCCAGTAGATCGCCACGTAAACGAAACTCAGAACGTAGGCGACAAAGTTCGGCGCCAGCGCCGCGAGCACGGCCCAATCGGCGCCGTGCGACACTTTCAGCTCCAGCACCATGATGGTGATGATGATGGCGATGACGCCATCGCTGAACGCCGTCAAACGATCTTTGCCCATCGCGACAATCCTCGCGCGCAAATCTTGTTCAATCTGCGTCGAGGATAGCACGAACCACAACGCGCAAGGGACGGCGCAGATCGCGATGGTCGCTTTCAGTTCAGTCGAAGTGCTGACATGTTTCGGCGAAAATTATTCCGATGGCGGTCAATCGCCGGTTCACGTCACTCCGTTCGCTGCGAACGTCTCCTTTGCCTTTGGCGATACCAAGAACTTGATAAAGCCTTCGGCCGCCGTGCGCTGCAGGACATTCGTCATCAGTGCGGCGGTGTAGGGGATAGAACTCTGCAGGTCACCCGGCAACGGT
>DATJYT010000048.1:0-4386 GCA_035499475.1 Xanthobacteraceae bacterium
GAAAGCGCGGATCACCTCGCGATCATTGAAACGATAATCGGGAAAGCCGTTCGGTTCGACCACCGACCAGTCGGTCAGATCCTGAAACACGAGATCGGGCGAATCCTTGATGCCCCATTTCTTCTGATAGCTCGTGCCGCCGCCGAGCGGCACGTTGCCGCCGCTGCAAATGGCGTGACCACCGGTGTGAGGCTGCGCTTCGACCAGGATCACCGAGGATCCCGCTTCGCGCGCGACAATGGCGGCCGGCAGTCCGGTCGCTCCCGATCCGATCACGACCACGTCGGCCTCGCGGTCCCACTTAATGCCGCCCGGCGCCGTCTGCGCCGAAGCAGGAAATCCGGCTGCCACGACGCCCGCCGCCGCGCCGGCCCCGCTCAAAAGCAATTCGCGCCGCTTCATTGTCATCTGTCTTCCCTCCCGCATGAGCCCTTGTCGTCTGCAAGCAATCGTAATCCCGATGCCGCACCGCGGTCGAGGCTTAAGGCCGCCGACTCGAATCGCCAAGTTCGCGAAAATGATCAGTCAAGAGCTGCACCAGGCGTCATCGAGCGGCTTTGATCAACAACAATCGCACGCGCCCGATCGAACAGATTCGCCTGCAATTTCAGCGGTTTTCAGCCTCGTCGCCGAACCAGCTAATTTCTCGTTAACCATTACGGCGCCACGATGTGTCACAACAGCAATGGGGCGAGTCGCCATCCATGGCCTTCACTCCCAAAGTGTTGCAGCGCAGCGGATGGCGGTACCAGGCCGAGTATCTCATTTCCACTCACGCGGCTTTTGGGACGGCGGCAATAACCATGGCTGAACAAACCCGGCGACGATCGTTGTTTCAGCGTACGGACGACTATTCAGACATTCTCGAAGCGGAATTCGGCGAGGCGACGGAAAAGCCCTCCGCAGAGGAGACTAAAGCGCAAGCCGCGGAGGTTTTGGAGCCTCCGCAACCTGGGGTGACAGCCGCAGAGGCCGCAGATGCGGCCAAGCCCGAGGAGCAAATTGCGGAGGCCGCGGATATTTTCGAGCCTCAGGCGGCGCCGACGCCGGCCATGGATGCCCCCGAGCCGGAAGCGGCAGCCGCACCGGCCGCGGACGCGTCCAAGCCCGAGACGCCAGTCGCGGATACCGCGGAAGGTTCCGCAGTCGAAGCGGAGGCGTCGGAGGCTGCGAAGGATTCCGCGGAGGCGATCGCGCAACCTGCCGGCGTCCAACAGCAACTGGTACCGATCGCTATTTTCGAGGATGTCCAAAGCTCCCGCATAGAGACGCTGATTGCAGAATCCGAGAGGACCGACCGCAAAGCGATTCGGTTGCAAGAACAGCTTGACGCCACCCGCGAAGAGCTGGCGCTGAAGGAGAACGAGAGCGCTTCGCTCCAGGCGTCGCTCGATCTGTTTGCCGCCGAGAACAAGCGCCTCTCTCAACTGGTGGCGGAGAAGGACGTGGAGGCCGAGGCCATGCGCGCTCAACTCGAGCAGATGAAATCGACCCTGCTCTGGACCGAAGACGAGCGCGTCAAATCGCTTCTTGCCGGCGATGATACCAAAGCACAGCACCGCGCCGAGCTGAGCCGCCTCGAGGCGCGCATCGAGGCCGAAACGGCGCGCGCCGCCGCCGCCGACAAGGCGCTTGCGGATTTGAAGCGCCGCATGCTGACGCCGAGCGAATACAATGCGTTCCAAAAACTGATTGTCGATACGACGCTGGCGCGCAACGCGGCCGCCAGGAGGCTCGACATTCTCGAAATGTCGCTGCAGAAAAAAGAACAGCAAGTCCAGGCGCTCCAGGATGCCCGATCGAAGCTCATCGACGGCACCAACTCGCTCCTGGAAACATTCAGCGCGCGCGATGCCGCACTCGCCCGCGCCGAACTGGCAATCAAATTTCTGGTCAAGCGGATTTCCCAGCTCGAGGCCGAAGCCAAGATGAAAGCTGCTCCCGCCCGGAAAGACGCCGCTCGACCTGCGGCCCTCGTTCCGCAACGGCCCCAGGCCGCGGCGAATGGGCGATCGCATCCCTGAAACGGTCCCGTGCGGCCGGTCGCAAGATAACGACGGACCGCAGCGGCTCCGTGGTTGAATCAGGCGGCGGACCTGTTACACCAGCGGCGCATCCAGCCCATGACCGGCCATGAGCGCCTACAAGTCCGATTTTCTCAACACGCTCGCCACGCGCGGCTTCATCCATCAGGTTTCGGAGCCCGAGGCGCTCGATGCCTTGGCGCGCTCATCGACGATCACCGCCTACATCGGCTTTGACTGTACGGCGCCGTCGCTCCATGTCGGCTCGCTGCTGCCGATCATGATGCTCCATTGGCTGCAACAGACCGGACACCGGCCGTTGCCGCTGATGGGCGGCGGCACGACCCGGGTCGGTGATCCTTCCGGCAAGGACGAAAGCCGCCGGCTCCTCACCGACGACGTCATCAACGACAATCTCAGGAGCATCCGCGCGATCTTCGCCAAATTCCTGCGCTTCGGCGACGGACCCGGCGATGCGGTGATGGCCAACAATGCCGACTGGCTCAACGCGCTCAACTACATCGATTTCCTGCGCGACATCGGCCGGCACTTCTCGATCAACCGCATGCTGGCGTTCGATTCGGTGAAGCTGCGCCTCGAGCGCCAGCAGGAACTTTCCTTCCTTGAATTCAACTACATGATTCTGCAGGCCTACGATTTCGTCGAGCTTTACCGACGCTATGGTTGCGTGCTGCAAATGGGCGGCTCGGACCAGTGGGGCAACATCGTCAACGGCATCGATCTCGGCCGCCGCTTGCACAACGCGCAGTTCTTCGCGCTGACCTCGCCGCTCATCACCACATCGTCGGGCGCCAAGATGGGCAAGACCGCGGCCGGCGCGGTCTGGCTCAACGCCGACCAGGTCAGCCCCTACGACTACTGGCAATACTGGCGCAACACCGAGGACGCCGATGTCGTGCGCTTCCTGAAATTGTTCACGGTGCTGCCGCTCGACGAGATCGAACGCCTTGCGGCGCTCAAGGGTGCGGAGATCAACGACGCGAAGAAAATCCTCGCCACCGCGGCGACCGCCATGGTTCATGGCGAGGCGGCGGCGGCGCAAGCGGCCGCGACCGCGCGCACGACCTTCGAGGAAGGCGGTGTCGGCGCGAGTTTGCCGACCGTCGAGGTGCCGCGCGACGATCTCAAGGCCGGCATCGGT
This sequence comes from Xanthobacteraceae bacterium, assembly GCA_035499475.1. Lineage (GTDB taxonomy): Bacteria > Pseudomonadota > Alphaproteobacteria > Rhizobiales > Xanthobacteraceae > BOG-931. Next base: position 3,187 of record DATJYT010000048.1, read on the forward strand.
GTCCTGGCTGCATTCGTCAGGGCCGGGCTTGCCGCCTCGAACGGCGAAGCCCGGCGCGCCATCGCCAACAATGCGATCATGGTCAACGACGTCCGCGTCACGGACGACAAGGCGCGAATTGGTGAAGCGGACGTCACGGCCGAGGGCGTCATCAAACTGTCACTCGGACGCAAGCGCCACGTGCTGCTTAGACCGATCTGAAATCCTTCAAAGAAGTCCTTCAAAGAAATCACTGGGGACAACTTGCAGAGGCATGCCGTGTGCTCGCGATTACGATTTCGGAAGGTGGTGCGACATCCCGCCTCAATGTCCTCAAATTGAGCCGACGCTGCCTGAATTTTTACCGCCAATGATTTCCTTCCTATGTTAGATGGGCTTTCCGATTGCCCTCACATTTTCTCCTTGTCGCTCATTGCTTCTCCTTGTCGCTCATTGCGCCGGCCCCAGAGGTAAACGGAGGTATTTCGGTAATCGGCCGCCGGCGCTGACGCCAAGGCTGCAGTAAAATATCTGCCCAAGTTGATGTCACAGTAGATTCAATAGTTAGACGTAGTCGAGGTAATTCGGTAGGATAGTTCAATTCAATTGGGCGCAACACTCAATTCAATTCGGCAGCGCGGAGCAAGCAAAACGTTGAGCAACCACGCGGCTTACATTTGACGCCTCGACTTAGTGTTCAATATAGTCAGCGCACCGGGTACCAGTAAGGGAATGCATCATGTCGACGTACGATCTCACCCGCACCGGACTTGAAAATTTCTTGGCGGCCAATCAGATCGATGTTTCGACGACGAATTCAATCATCAAATATCTCCAATCCGACGGGCTGCTCACCACGCCGGGGAGCACGGTTGCAGTGCAGGAGAGCGGATACCCGCCGTTCGATCCGCCGCCCGTGCAAGTCCTGATTGTCGATTCCTCGCCCGCCGAGGTTGCGACCAATTCCGCACTGAAGGTTATTGTCGATATCGACGACGCGACGCTTGCGGTCACCGGCGGCAATAATGTCCTCGTCGCCATGAGTTCCGGCAATGACAGTGTCGATCTGTCGGGAACCTCAGGAAACGACGTCGTCATCGCCGGCCCCGGCAACGATACGGTCACGGGCGGCTCAGGCGCCGACAGCATCTACGGCGACGGCGGCAACGATTCTCTGATGGGTAGTTCCGGAAACCGTTCGCTGATCGACGGCGGCAACGG
>DATJYT010000049.1:0-4309 GCA_035499475.1 Xanthobacteraceae bacterium
CGCGAAACGCATAAGGTGGTGGAGGCGATCGATTCCGGCTCGACCAACGGCCATCGCCTCATCATCGCGCCGGACGGCCAGCGGCTTTACACCGAGAACGAAGAGGACGGCACGGTTTCGGTCATCGATCTGCCGAAACGCAAACTGCTGGGCAAGATCAAGACGCCGCGGCCGCTCGCAGGCATTGCCATCTCGGCCGATGGCCGCACCGTGGTCGCGGTCGACGATGCGGAGCCGAAGCTGATCCTGATCGACACCGAAGCCGGCAAGGTGCGCGAGGAGATCGTCCTCAAAGATGTACCGAAGGCGGCGCAGATCGCGCGCTACGCGCCGGACAACAGCCTGATCGGCGTCACCAGCCTCAACAGCGACACGGTGAGCCTCATCGATCCGTCGTTTCGCCAGCAGACCGCGATCAAGGTCGGCAGCCAGCCCATGGATATGGCGTTTCGCGGCGACGAACTGTTCGTCGCCTGCCAGGGCGACGGCTCCATACACATGATCGATATTCCCAACCGCCGCGCCAAGGGAAGCTTCAAGGCCGGTACCGGTTGCGAATCGGTCGGATTTTTTTAGCCGCGCCGCCGTGCGGGACCTTGTTCGTTCAGCGCGTCTTAGCCCTGATCGCACGAGTGCCGCGGCGCCCGGCCTGCAGCGCGGCCGACTGCAAGGCGTGCCGAATCTCGTCGCGCTTTTCGTGAATCGAGGCGATCACGGGCCCGGCCGGAATGCCCAAGCCGACGAGCGCAGCCTCCGAGAGCTGCAAACTTGCTTCCACGGTTTCGGGCACCGCGTCGGTGGCACCGAGCGCGTAGAGGTGACTGGCATGCTCGGCGTCGCGCGCTCGCGACACGATGAGAATATCCGGCCGCATCGCGCGCACATGCTCGACAACATCGTCGATGAGACTTTGCGTGTGGATGGTGATGATGACGCCGGCCGCGCTCGCCAGCCCGCAGGCCTCAAGAAATTTGGAGTCGGCCGCATCGCCATAATAGACGTCGTGACCCTCGCGGCGATCGCGCGCCACGGTGATGGGATCGGAATCGGCGGCGATGTAGATGATGCCATGCTCCCTCAACAGCGCGCAGACGACTTTGCCGACCCGGCCGTAGCCGACGACGATGGCGTGTTTCTGCCCGCCGCTCGGGCGCGCGGACAGTCCGGGATCCGTGGAACTGCCGGGCGCGAGCCACGACGCGAAGCGCCGCGCGGTGAACGACAGCAGCGGCGTCAGCGCCATGGTGACGGAGGTGACCGCGAGCGTGAAGCTTGCAAGCTGTGCCTCGAGCAGCCCGGCGGCGGCCGCGGCGCCGATGCCGACGAAGGCAAACTCTCCGCCCGGGCCGAGCAGCAGGCCGGTCTCGACCGCCACCCGCCACGACAGGCGAAACATTTTGGCAAGACCGATCAGCAGGACCGACTTGACCGCAATCAGGCTCACAACGCCGCCGAGAAGCCATAGCGGTTCGCGCACAAGCTCGCGGTAGTCGATGTCCATGCCGACCGTGAAGAAGAAGATGCCGAGCAACAGTCCCTTGAATGGTTCGACCGTTGCCTCGATCGCTTTGCGGTATTCGGTTTCGGCGAGCAGCAGCCCGGCCACGAAGGCGCCGAGCGCCATCGACAGGCCGGCCTGGTTGGCGATCACGCCGGCCGCGATGACGACGAACAGGATCGCGGCGATGAACAGCTCGCGCGAGCGCGTCATCGCGACCAGACGGAACAGCGGCCGCAGCAGAAGCTGGCCGAACACGACAATGACCGCCACCGCGATGGAGGCTTGCAGCAGCGCGATGCCGAGGCTCCTCAGCACCGATCCTTGCGCGCCGGCGGCGAGAATCGAAATGAAGAGCAGGATTGGTATGACGGCGAGATCCTGCGCCAGCAGAATCGAGAAACTGGCGCGGCCGACCGCACTCGTGAGGCGCTCCTGGTTGGAAAGGAGTTCGAGCACGATCGCCGTCGAAGACAGCGACAGGCTGGCGCCGAGAATGACGGCCGCTGGCGTCGCCTGACCGGCGAATTCAGCAGCGCCGGCCAGCAACGCGCTGGTGAGCAGCACCTGTAATCCGCCGAGACCGAACACCAGCCGCCGCATCGTCAGCAAGCGGTGCAACGACAGTTCGAGCCCGATCAGGAACAGCAGAAAGACGATGCCGAGTTCGGCGATGCCGGCAACATTCTTGGCGTCGCTGACCGTGACCCAATACAACAGCGGAACGTCGTGGACCAGCGAACCGAGCCCGAGCGGCCCCAAAAGAGCGCCGGCGGCCAGATAGCCGAGCACCGGGCTGAAGCCTAGGCGGCTGACAATCGGCACTACGATTCCGGCCGTGCCCAGCACGACGAGGGCATCGCTGTAGGCCGCCATATTGATCGACGACGAGGCCACGAACCCTCCAATGGCGTGAGTGCCGCGCGCAGACTACGACGAGTCTCGCCTGGTATCGAGCCGAGGCCGTGGCCGCTCGATCGAGTTGATCCAACGACGCTTGCGCTCCGCCGCGCGACCATTCCACACCGCGCAAAAATTTCGCCGCGGTTGATTCGGCCGCCGCCTTCGTGCCAGAACTTTTGCCCCGATGTCGGTGGGCACGAGAGAAAAATGGATTTTGAGCTTCCCGAAGAGCTTCGACTGCTGAAAGAAAATATTCGCCGCTTCGTCGATCGCGAGCTCATTCCACTGGAGCGCGAGGTCGGCGACGACATCAAGCTGCAGAAGGAGCTGCCGCGGCGCCTTCGCTCCAAGGTCGAGGCCCTCGGCTTGCTGCACTACGACGTGCCGGTGGAACTCGGCGGCCTCGGGCTCGGCATGATGGCCAAGGTCGTCGTGTGGAGCGAAGTGTCGCGCACCACCTCGTTGCCGGCGCGCAACGTCAACATTTTCGGCCCCGCGGTCAGCCCGATCCTTTACACGCTCGAAGGCGAGGCGCGGGAGAAATACCTGCTCCCGGTCATCAGCGGCGAGAAGAACAGTTGCTTCGCACAGACCGAAGCGGACGCCGGATCGGACCCCGCCGCGATGCGCACGACGGCGGTGCGCGACGGCGATCATTACGTCATCAACGGCGTCAAGCGTTTCATCACCAACGCCGACGAGGCCGACTTCGCACAGGTGTTTGCCGTCACCGATCCGGAAAAGCGCGCCCGCGGCGGCATCACCGGCTTCCTGGTCGACATGGACACGCCCGGCGTGAAAGTCACGGCGTCGTACGACCTGATGGTCCAAGACAAGCCCTGCGAGATCGTGTTCGACAACGCGCGAGTGCCGGTAAAAAACCGGATCGGCCAGGAGGGCGAGGGCTTCAAGCACGCCCAGTCCTGGATCAATTCCGGCCGCATCCGGCACGGCGCCCGCAGCCTCGGCGTGATCGAGCGCTGCCTCGAGCTTGCCACCGCCTACGCCAAGCAGCGCAAGACCTTCGGCGCCCCGCTGGCCGAGCGGCAATCGGTGCAATGGCCGCTGACCGATATGTACATGGACGCGCACAAATTGCGGTTGATGCTCTATCACGCCGCTTGGAAATACGACCGCGGCGAAGACTGCCGCGAGGACGCCTTCATGGTGAAAATCTTCGGCGACGAGCGCTCGTTCTGGGCCGCCGACCGCTGCATGGCGATCCACGGCGGCATCGGCCTATCGAAGGAATTGCCGATCGAGCGGTTTTTTCGCGACCAGCGCAGCATGATGATCACGGAAGGCGCCGTCGAGGTTCTGCGCATGGCGCTGGCGCGAATGATTTTGCGCTAAATCAGAAATCGGCGCCGACCGGAATGGGAGCCGGGCCATGACCGACATGACGATCAAATCGATCCGCACCACCATGCTCCGCGTGCCGTGGCCGCAGACGCAATGGCTCAAGGGCCACACCTTCGGCGACGCGCGCAACATCCTGGTCATGGATGTGGAGACGAACGACGGCATCGTCGGCATGGGCTATCTGATGATGTTTCGCAACACCATGCGCACCATCACCGCGTGCCTCGATGAGACCGTGATCCCGCGCGTCATCGGCAAGGACGCCAGCGCCGTGGAGGCGATCTGGCAGGATTTGTGGAAGTCGAGCGTCACCTACGGCCGCGGCGGCATTACCACCATGGCGATGTCGCTCCTCGACATCGCGCTGTGGGATGCGCTCGGCAAGCGCGCCAAGCTGCCGCTGCACCGCCTGTGGGGCCACTATCGCGCGCAGCTGCCGGCCTACGGCAGCGGCTGCTTCCGCGGCTCGGGCGGCGACGGCATGATCGCCAAGGCGCTGCACTACAAGGAGCGCGGCTACAAGGCGATCAAGATGCAGGTCGCCCA
>DATJYT010000050.1:0-4573 GCA_035499475.1 Xanthobacteraceae bacterium
GACATGGTCGAGGCGGGGCTTCTGGTCGCCGGCGAGGACATTGCGGTGCCTTACGACCGCTTCCGCGACCGCGTCATGTTCCCGATCAGCGACTGGCGCGGCCGCGTCATCGCCTTCGGCGGTCGGGCGCTGGAGAAGGAAGTCTCCGCCAAATACCTGAACTCGCCGGAGACGCCGCTCTTCCACAAGGGCGCGACGCTTTACAACATCGCCGCCGCCCGCAAGGCGGCGCATGAAGGCGCGCGCGTCGTCGCCGTCGAGGGCTATGTCGACGTCATCGCCATGGTGACGGCGGGTTTCGAGGCGACCGTGGCGCCGCTCGGCACCGCGCTCACCGCCGAGCAGCTTGCACTGATGTGGCGGCTCAACGACGAGCCGATCCTGTGCTTCGACGGCGACGAGGCTGGCCGACGCGCCGCCTACCGAGCGGCCGATCTCGCTTTGCCGCTGCTCAAGCCGGGCAAGAGCCTCAAGTTCGCCGCTTTGCCCGACGGCCAGGATCCCGACGATCTCGCGCGCTCCGGCGGCCGCGAGGCGATCGAGGACGTGCTCAGTGGCGCGCGTCCGCTCGCGCAAGTCGTCTGGTCGCGCGAGAGCGAGGCCGGCCCATTCGATACGCCCGAGCGCCGCGCCGCGTTCGAGGCGCGCGTCGGCGCGGTGGCGGCGGCGATCGGCGACGAAACCGTGCGCCGCTATTACCGGCAGGATTTCGCCGAGCGACTGCGCGCGATGTTCGCGCCCGTGGACATCGCAACGCGCCGCCGCGATTTCGCCGGGCAGGGCCGCCGCAACGGGCAGCCGTCGCGTGCGCCGTCGCCGAAGGCCGCGTTCGGCAGCGACGCCTATGTGGCGGCGAGCCCGCAGCTTGCCGCTAGCCCGCTGCATCGTGGCCACCGCGCCGCGATCCCGCTCCGCGAGGCGCTGATCCTGCAAGCAGCGCTGAATCATCCGTGGCTGCTTCACGATCACATGGAGGAATTGGCCGAGGCCGAGTTCCGCCATGCCGATACCCAGAAGCTCAAGGGCGCGCTGATCGACGCGTTCGCGCACCATGCCGCGCGCGATTTTTCCCCCGACAGCGAAGCCGGCCGCGCCGAGCTTGTCGCCGAGCTCGTGCGGGCCGGCTTCGACGGGCTGCTCGGACGCATCGAGCGTGCCATCACCACGCCGTCGGTGTGGGGTGCGCGGACGCAAGCGGCGCCGTCGGATGTTTTATTGACGTGGAAACAGCTCGTTGCCTTGCATCGGCAGTGGCATTCCCTAACTAGGGAGCTGAAGGACGCGGAACTGGCGCTCGGCCAGAACAATACCGAGGCGAATTACTCGCGGCTGCGCGATGTGAAGGCCCGGCTGTCCACGCTGGAGGGTACCGAAGCCCTGATCGAGGGGTTCGGCGCCTCCTCGGGCCGACCGGCGCGGTCGCTGTAGCCGGGTCGCGGGAAAGCGCGATCACATACAAAGGGTTGTAGGCGGCCGGGGATATGCGTTCACGGCCGCTTTACGGCTCAACGGCGAGGTAATAAGAGGTCCTCTCGCGGTTGACAGGGTTAGTCGGAGCTTAACGGAGTTCCGGGAAAAGTGGGGCCTCGATTCGGGCGGTGCCAGGATAGGCGCTGCCCTTTTTGGCCGTAGGCCACCTCCCTTCCGCCCCGACGGGGTGGGCAGGGAGGGGTATCAGGTTCGTCTGCCCAAGGGGCCCGCGAGGCCCCGACGAGTCCATCCAGAGACTCGCACCATAGGGTAGGGGACGCGTTTCGATCCGCCGGCCACCGGGCTGGCGTTCGTGGAGAGAAAGAATGGCAAGCAAGAGCGTGGCCACCAAACCCGTCGCGACCAAGCCCAAAGTGGCCCCGCCCAAGGACAGTGAGGCGCCCGAGAAGGACGCCCCGGAGACTCCGGACGCGCCGCTGCCGCTGCTCGATCTCTCCGACGCCGCCGTCAAGAAGATGATCAAGCAGGCCAAGAAGCGCGGCTACGTCACCTACGAGCAGCTCAATGCGGTGATGCCGTCCGAAGAGGTGACCTCGGAAAAGATCGAGGACATCCTCGCCATGATGAACGAGATGGGCATCAACGTCGTCGAGACCGAGGAAGCCGAGACCGACGAGGAGGAAAGCCGCGAGGAGGCCGAGGAGGAAGAAAGCGAATCCGGCGAACTGGTCGAGGTCACCACCAAGGCGCCCGCCAAATCCGAGGCCAAGGAGCCGGCCGAACGCACCGACGATCCGGTGCGCATGTATCTGCGCGAAATGGGCTCGGTGGAGCTGCTCTCCCGCGAGGGCGAGATCGCCATCGCCAAGCGCATCGAAGCCGGCCGCGAGGCCATGATCGCCGGCCTGTGCGAAAGCCCGCTCACCTTCCAGGCCGTCATCATCTGGCGCGACGAGCTCAACGAAGCGAAAGTCTTCCTCCGCGACATCATCGATCTCGAAGCGACCTATGCGGGCCCCGACGCCAAGCAGGTGGCGCCGCCGGTCGCCGGCGACGGCTCGGTTGCGCCGCCCGGCGCGCCGGGATTCACGCCGCAGCCGCCGCAAGCGGTGGCGCCGCCGTCGGCTCCGCCCGCGGCGACCCCGTTCAAGCCCGATGGCGAGGAAGGCTCCGAAGAAGCGCCGGTCGGCGAGCCCGACATGGACGAGGACGATATGGAGAATTCCATGTCGCTCGCCGCCATCGAAGCCGAGCTCAAGCCCAAGGTGCTCGAGACCTTCGACAACATCGCCGATTCGTTCAAACGGCTGCGCCGCCTGCAGGAACTCGACATCCAGGGCAAGCTGCACAACGAGACGCTGTCGCCCGCCCAGGAGCGCAAGTCGCGCAAGCTCAAGGAAGAGATCATCCAGGAGGTGAAGTCGCTGCGGCTCAACCAGGCCCGCATCGACGCGCTGGTCGAACAGCTCTACGACATCAACAAGCGCCTCGTCGGCCACGAGGGCCGCCTGATGCGGCTTGCCGAGAGCCACGGCGTCCCCCGCGACGGCTTCCTCAAGCAGTATCAGGGCTCCGAGCTCGATCCGCGCTGGCTCAACCGCGTCTCCAAGCTTTCCGAAAAGGGCTGGAAGAATTTCATCGCCCGCGACAAGGACCGCGTGAAGGAGCTGCGCACCCACATCCACACGCTCGCGTCCGAGACCGGCCTCGAGATCGGCGAGTTCCGCAAGATCGTCCACATGGTGCAGAAAGGCGAGCGCGAGGCGCGCCAGGCCAAGAAGGAAATGGTCGAGGCTAACCTGCGCCTCGTCATCTCCATCGCCAAGAAATACACCAACCGCGGCCTGCAATTCCTCGACCTGATCCAGGAAGGCAATATCGGGCTGATGAAGGCGGTCGATAAATTCGAGTACCGCCGCGGCTACAAGTTCTCGACCTACGCGACGTGGTGGATCCGCCAGGCCATCACCCGCTCGATCGCCGACCAGGCGCGCACCATCCGCATTCCGGTGCACATGATCGAGACCATCAACAAGATCGTGCGCACCTCGCGGCAGATGCTCAACGAGATCGGCCGCGAGCCGACGCCGGAGGAACTCGCCGAAAAGCTCGGCATGCCGCTTGAGAAGGTGCGCAAGGTGCTCAAGATCGCCAAGGAGCCGTTGTCGCTCGAAACTCCGATCGGCGACGAGGAGGATTCGCATCTCGGCGACTTCATCGAGGACAAGAACGCGATCCTGCCGATCGACGCCGCCATCCAGTCGAACCTGCGCGAGACCACGACGCGGGTGCTCGCCTCGCTCACGCCGCGCGAGGAGCGCGTGCTGCGCATGCGCTTCGGCATCGGCATGAACACCGACCACACGCTGGAAGAGGTCGGTCAGCAGTTCTCGGTCACCCGCGAGCGCATCCGCCAGATCGAGGCCAAGGCGCTGCGCAAGCTCAAGCACCCGTCGCGGTCGCGGAAGCTGCGGAGCTTCTTGGACAACTGATCTTTTCCGTCACCTTGCGGTGCCCGCGCGGAGCGCGGGCTTCGAAGGGCGGTGGCCCGGAGCGCTTCGGTGCCGACGATTGCGTGGTTCTACGGTATAGCGATCCGGATGTACTTTTTGGATCATCCGCCGCCGCATTTTCAAGCTGTGTATGGCGAGCATGAGGCCAATGTCTCGATTGAGACAGGCGAAGTGATTGCGGGTCGGCTACCGCAGGCGGCGGCCAACCTTGTCAAACAGTGGTCGCTTGCGCATCGATCTGAATTGAAGGCGAATTGGGATCGCGCTCGTGCTAAACTGCCCCTGGAAAGGATAGCGGGCCTCGATGCTGACTAAAGTCACAAGTGTCGAAAAACTCGGCGGCTTCCGGCTGCGCATCACCTTTAGTGACGGCAGTGAGGGTGTGCACGACTTCAAGTCGCTGGTCAGCGAGCCAGGCCCGATGCTGGAACCGCTGCGCGACGAGGCCTATTTTGCGCGCGTGTTTCTTGAATTCGGCGCGCCGACCTGGCCGAACGGCTTCGATATTGCGCCGGAATGGCTGCGCCGCGAAATGTCCGCAGCCGGCGAATTGATACGGGTTGCCGCCGAATGACGCGTTCCGAATCGCGGGCTCCCCATGATTGACGTTGTCTCCGTGAAGCCGATGG
>DATJYT010000051.1:0-3055 GCA_035499475.1 Xanthobacteraceae bacterium
AGCTCGGCCCGAAGCCCGAGCACGAGATCCGCTCGAGGCTGGAACGAGAGGTGGAGTCCGACCGTTGGACCCGGCTCGATGGCGAGATCCGACGGAGCGCCGACGAGACGGGTTTCGTCGACCTTCGGCCGCAACAAACCGGCCCGGACGACCCGCACATCCGTCGCCTGATGATCGGCCGCCTGCAGCACCTGGAACGGAGCGGTCTTGCGTCTCCCGCCGGACCTGCGCAATGGACGCTCAGGCCGGACGCCGAACCGGTCTTGCGCGATCTCGGCATGCGCGGCGACATCATCAAGACCATGCACCAGGCGCTCGCAGGGCGCGGCTGGGAGCGGCCGCTCGGCGACTATGTCATCGAGACCGGCAGGGCGGATTCTTCGATCGTCGGCCGGCTGATTGATCGGGGTCTTCATGACGAACTGAGTGGCGAAACCTATGCAGTGATCGATGGCGTCGACGGCCGCGTTCATCATGTCCGGTTCAGAGGCATCGAGGCGTTAGAGTTTGCTTCGCCCCTAGGCGGGATCGTCGAGGTACGGCGCTTCGGCGCCCCCGGGGACGCCTCGCCAACCTTGATGCTGGTGGCGCGCTCCGACATCGACGTCGCGCGCCAAATCAACGCACCCGGCGCGACCTGGCTGGATCACCGGTTGGCCGCAAAGGACGACGCATCGTTTGCGCTGGGCGGCTTCGGCGCAGAGGCGCGCGCAGCCGTTACGGCACGCGTCGAGCATCTGATCGGGGAAGGCTTGGCGAGGCGTCAGGGCCAGCGCGTGCTCCTCGCGCGCAATCTGCTTGACACGCTGCGGCGGCGCGAGCTCGACGCTATCGGCACCCGGCTCGCCGCCGACGGCGGGCTCCCATACCGGCACGTTGTGGCCGGCGAACAGGTCGATGGCACATTCAGGCAACGTTTCAGTCTCAGCTCCGGCCGCTTTGCCATGATCGATGACGGGCTGGGATTCAGCCTCGTCCCGTGGTCGCCGTCGCTGGAGAAGCAACTCGGCCGTCATGTCACCGGCGTTGCAAGGTCGGATGGTGGCATCGACTGGAGTTTTGGGCGAAGACGCGAGCTTGGACTGTGATTATCTTTCGATGCCTCTCGAAAATAAAGTTTCAAGTGAGCCTCGGAACAGACGGTCCTCAACAGTCTACGCATTCAGGAATATGGTCGGCCGAGGCGGCTTGAATAGGCGGGGTCGGGATAAGAGACATCATGGACGCCGTGCCTCCAGCGACAAATGAATAAAGTCGCTCGGAGTGCTAAAATTGCGGCCGGCGACCTGTCGAATTGCCTTGATCTGGCGCATGCCTTCTGCGCCGCGGTTCTTTGTGCGTCGGTGGCGACTATTTTTGCACCGATCAGGGCGATTCCGACTCTCGGCCCCGCTAGGCTGCCGCATGGGCCCTCGTCAAAATGCTGTTGCGGTTTGCGAAAGTGCGCCGGGTTAATGGGGGTGAGAGTCCCTCCCTCTCCGCCATAATAAAATAGCGTCGAGAAACCCCCGCAAATAAGGCCTTTCTGCACCACAGAGCTTGCTGGTGTAGCTCTTGTGTGTAGCCCCTAAGGTAGTAGCCCCAATATGCACCGAACCCGGCGGCAGCTCAAATTTCCGCCGACCCAGGCTGGCGCTCGCGGCTCCGAGGATCAGCCGCGACAGCGGCCTTAGCACATTGGCCGCGATGCTGAACACCAGCGAGGTCGATTTCGATACGACCGAATAAGCGAGGCATGCCCGGCGGGTCGCGATCGGCCTTGCTCAGCCAACGCTTAGGTCGGGTACGGCATAAATCAAATTGTGATTAGCGCTGAACGCCCGCGCTCCAACTGCGCATCAGTCGTCGGCGCGCGCCCGTGGCTAGGCCTTCTTCGGATCTTCAAAGCCTCGGCTTCAATCGACAGCACAAAACGAAAAAGCGACAGCACGCGATGAAAAGCGCGCGAACGGTTTGGCTCCTATCTTTGACGCCATCAATTGGAAAATCTGAAAGGACAGGAGCACCAAATGACCCATATTCTCCCCAGCGGCGGCGGCAAAGCCTTGATCAACGTCGAGGATACAGCCTTGCTGTTGCTCGACCATCAGGCCGGCTTGTTTCAGACCGTGAAGGACATCACCGTCGCCGAGCTGCGCGCCAACGTCATCGCGCTCGCCAGGATCGCGACCCTTCTGAAGATGCCGATCATCACGACCGCGTCGGTCCCTGAGGGACCGAACGGCCCGCTGATGCCGGAGATCGCCGAACACGCCCCGCATGCGGTCTATGTACCGCGCCATGGCCAAGTCAACGCCTGGGACAACGAGGCCTATGTCGAGGCCGTTCGCGCGACTGGCAAGAAGACGCTGATCATGGCCGGCGTCTGGACCAGCGTCTGCGTCATGTTTCCAGCGCTGGACGCAAAGGCCGCGGGCTTCAACGTCTATGCGGTGATGGACGCCTCCGGCGATCCCACAGAGTTCGTTTCGCGCACAACACTCGCGCGCTTTATCCAGGGCGGGATCGTGCCGACCTCGACCAACGCGACCATCTCCGAGCTGCACCGCACGTGGGCGCGGCCGGAAGCGGCGCAGATCGCCGACATCTACACCGTGGCGACCCCGAACTACCGGGCCGTCATGGAGAGTTACGATAACGCAAAGCGCATCGGCTCGTCGGAGAAGCAAGCCGCCTGACTAGAGCTTGCGATGCATCACATGAGTCGCCGACCGAGAGCCGGCGACCGCAAACCTCGAAGGCGAGGACGTGTCATGAAAGTCTATGTGTTGTCTCTTGGCGCCGGCGTCCTCGTCGGCGTGATCTACAACCTCCTCAACGTGCGCTCGCCAGCGCCGCCGCTGGTAGCGCTGGTGGGCCTGCTCGGTATCCTCGTCGGCGAGCAGGCAATCCCGATCGGCAAGCAGATGATCACAGGCTCGGCGCTATCGGCTGCCTGGCGACAGGCGAAACGCGCGCCGTACATCTTTGGAATGCTGCCGGACCGCGTGGCCGGCGGTGAACCGTCAACCGTCAAGACCACGGAGAAGGCGTCATGAGCGCTCCCGATATCATC
>DATJYT010000052.1:0-3760 GCA_035499475.1 Xanthobacteraceae bacterium
TGCCGGGACGGCCCGCCACCGGTGCGCCTGCGCAGGCCGAGTTCGTGCAGGTGCCGGGCGATTACATCAAGGAAGCCGCGATCGCGCGCCTTGCGGGCGAGGGGCAAAAGTTGATGCAGAAATATCGCGACGCGCTCAACAAGATCGAGACGCGCTTCGGCGTGCCTGCGACGATCGTGCTCGCGATCTGGGGCCGCGAAACCGACTTTGGCCGCTACACGCTGCCCTATGACGGCGTGCGCGTGCTGGCGACCCAGGCCTATGTCGGTCGGCGCAAGGACACCTATCGCAACGAGTTCATCCTCGGCTTGAAGATCCTCGATGACGGCGCGGTCAGCCGCAAGGATATGCGCGCGTCCTGGGCCGGCGCCACCGGGCTCACGCAGTTCCTGCCATCGGAATATTACAAACATGGCGTCGACCTCGACGGCGACGGCCGCGTCGACATCTGGCACTCGGTGCCGGATGCGCTCGCCTCCGCCGCCCAGCAGCTCGTCAACAAGGGGTGGCAGTCGGGCGTGCGATGGGCCTATGAGGTGAAAGCGCCTGCCAATGTCGACTGCACCATGGGCGTGCCGGAGGTGACAAAGCCGATCGGCGAATGGCTGCGCGCGGGCTTTGTGCCGGTGTACGGGCTAAAACTGAGCGCTGCCGAGCAGACGGAGCCGGCATCGCTTCTGCAGCCCGAAGGCATTTTTGGACCGGCCTTTCTCACCACCAAGAACTATTTCGTCATCAAGGAATATAATTTTTCCGATCTCTACGTGCTTTACGTCGGTCACCTCAGCGACCGCATGACGAGCCCGCTGCCATTCGCAACGCCGTGGTCGGCGTCGACCCAGTTGCGCAGTGCCGATGTCGAGGCGATGCAGCGCCACCTCACGCGCATCGGCCTGTACAAGGACAAGCTCGACGGCAAGGCCGGGATGCTGACGCGCGCAGCGCTTGGCGCCTATCAGAAATCGGCGGGGCTGAAGGTCGACTGCTGGCCGAGCGAAGCGGTGCTGCGTTCGATCGAGACAGCGCACTGATGTCCGCGAAAACAAGAGGCCCGGCCGAGAGATTGGCCGGGCCTTTGAACAATTCGCCGACGTCGGCTCAGTAGCAGACGCGCACCGGCTGATAGGCCCAGCCATAGCCGTCCCAGTAGCGGCGCTGTTGCCAATAACAGCCGGGCGGGACCGGCGGCGGCGCCGGCTCGACATAGACAGGCGCAGGGTAGGCCGGGCGGCTGGAGGCAATCGCGCCGCCAACGATTGCGCCACCGATCAAGCCGGCCGCAAGGCCCGCTGCAACGCCGTCGCCGGCCTTGGCCGGTGACACCAGCGAGCCCGCGATCGTCGCGACCGCAAGCAACGCCGAAACGGTCTTCTTCATGTCTTTGGGTCTCCTGAAGGCGGCGCGCCTCGTCGGCGGAGCCGAGGTTTAGGCTGGGTTCTAGAGAAGCGCCAAAACAGTCAATCCCAGGTAAACGCGCGCGACCTTGTGATCTGAAAAGCTTCGCTTTTCAGACTTCCAAAAGCATGACGTCCCGAAAGCCGGGACGTCAGACGCCAGATTCAATGAAGCCGAATGGATCAGCCGCAGACGCGAACGTTACGGACCCGCCAGGCGTAGCCGTCCCAGAAGCGCTGACGTTGCCAGTAGCAAGGGCCGTAGGGGCCGCCGCTGTAAGCCGGGCCGTAATAGCCGGGAGCGTAGCCCGGGCCATAATATCCGGGGCCATAGTAATACGGGCTCGATGCGATCGCGCCGCCGACGATAGCGCCGCCGACGATTCCAGCCGCGACACCCGGCCCCCACCATCCGCCTCCGGCGTGCGCAGGCGATGCCGCCGAACCGGCCAGCGTGGCCACGGTAGCCAGCGCCATCAGTGACTTCTTCATGGCAGTCCCTTTCTCACGATGCCAGACAGTTTCAGTCCGGCCGAAAGTTCCACATGCCGCTTGAACGCTCAATGAACGGCGGCGCCACAGATGGCGACCAATGATGGCCTTACCGTGTCTCATTGTGCGTCGCAACAAAGCGGTGATCGGGTCGGGAGAAGTTAATGAACGGTGCGATGGTGGTGGGTTTTCTGGTCGCGGTCGGCGTCGTCTCGACTTTCATCTTCGCCCTGTCCAGGCGATCGGAACGCAGACGGGCAGGCTGGGGTTCGCAGCGCCGGTCCGTTGCTTCTTCTCATGGCGACGGCGGCCTTTCCGCAAGCAGCGACGGCTGGAGCTTTGCAGGCTGGTTCAGCGGGTCAGGTAGCTCCGAGCCCGGACATCACGTTTTGGGTCATCACGGCGATAGCTGCGGCGTCTCGGACAGTGGCGCAAGTGGCGGTGGAGACGGCGGTGGTGGGGACGGAGGCGGGGGCGGAGGTAGCAGCGACTAGCGAGGGCACGGTCTTGATTTACCGCAAGTCCTTGTCCTTAGAGCCGTTCTAGCCTTGCCGGGAATTTACGGGGCCAATTTGGAATCACTTCAAAAGCCGGCTTTTCCCTTTGCATCACGCGGC
This sequence comes from Xanthobacteraceae bacterium, assembly GCA_035499475.1. GTDB lineage: Bacteria > Pseudomonadota > Alphaproteobacteria > Rhizobiales > Xanthobacteraceae > BOG-931. The sequence continues at coordinate 2,504 of DATJYT010000052.1, forward strand.
GCCCTCCCATATCGATGGCGACGCATCACCGAAGGTCTTTTGTAAGTTTTCATGATCGTCTGCTCCTGCAACGTCCTCAGCGACCACGATGTCCGTCATGCCGTCAGCACGGCTGACGACGTGCTGCGCAATGCCAAGCAGATCTACGGCTGCCTCGGCTGCAGCGCCGAATGTGGCCGCTGCGCCCGCACGATCAAGACGATCATCGATGATGCGCTTGGCGCCTGCGCGCACGCCTGCCAGGCCGGCTGCCCGCACAGCTACGCCGCGAACGACGAGCAGGACGCGACCGAGTTCGCGCTCGCTGCGTCCTAACACCTTCTCTCCCCGAATTGGATAAGTGTCCCGCGACATCTTGCGGGGGTTGCTCGTCGTCTTATTCTTCCTTAGAAGCGTTCTAAAGAAACGACGGCCGTTCCATTGGCCTTAAGCTTCGGAGTTCATCATGCAGGGCGACCCCAAAGTCATTGATTATCTCAACAGGGGGCTGCGTCACGAGCTCACCGCCATCAACCAGTACTGGCTGCATTATCGGCTGCTCGCCAACTGGGGCCTGAACGACATGGCCAAGGTCTGGCGCAAGGAGTCGATCGAGGAGATGCAGCACGCCGATCGCATCACCGACCGCATCATCTTCCTTGACGGCTTTCCCAACATGCAGGTGCTCGATCCCTTGCGGATCGGCCAGAACGTCAAGGAAATCATCGAGTGCGATCTGGCGGCTGAGCACAGCGCCCGCAACCTCTATCAGGAGGCGGCGACCCACTGCCATAGCGTCAAGGATTACGTCACGCGCGATCTGTTCGAAGGTCTGATGAAGGACGAGGAACATCACATCGATTTTCTCGAGACCCAGCTTGATCTGATCAAGCGGATCGGGCTCGAGCTCTACACGCAGAAGCACGTCGGCGGGCTCGAGAGCGAAGAGAGCTGAGCTGCAATAAAGCCGATCGTCCCGGATCGCGCTCGCTGTGGCTCGCTTGTCCGGGATGACGCCGAAAGCGCGGTTACAGTTGCGTCTTGTAGCGCGCTTCGACCACCTCCTGGCTTTCCGGCTCGCCGAGCGAGGTCTGGTCGTGGATCACCTCTGAAATGCTCGGAAAGGTCGCACGCGCAACGCGCACCTCATGCGACCACAGCTTTGAGCGCATCAGCGCTTTCCCGCAGTGGAAATAGGCCTCCTTGACGTCGATTTGCAGCACCGCGCGCGGCGTCTTGCCGAATTCCACCATTCGCGACAGCAGTTCCGGATCCGCA
>DATJYT010000053.1:0-10365 GCA_035499475.1 Xanthobacteraceae bacterium
CGATGGAATCGCCGAGCGGCTGTTCTCGCAGCTCAAGCACCATCGCATCCTCCTCGAATATGACGACGAGCGGTCCGGCAGCTTTGCGCCGTTGCGCTACGTGCCGAAAGGCAAAATCGCCGTGCTCGGCCTGGTAACGACTAAAAGGTCCGATCTCGAGCCGCTCGATCTCTTGCGCCGGCGCATCGACGAGGCGGCGAAATATCTGCCGGTCGAACAGCTCGCGCTCAGCCCACAATGCGGCTTCGGCGGCCTCGATCACATCGCCATCCCCGAGGACGATCAGTGGCGCAAGTTCGAGCGCATCCTCGAAACCGCGCGCCTGGTCTGGGGCTGAGGTATTCCGCCTGCCTCGTTCACATGAAATCCCGATATGGATTATACTGTCGCAGCCATGTACGCCCTCCGATCCATCCTGCCGCAGCTCGCTCTCGCAACAACGCTCCTTACAGTCGGATGCGCGGCTCACGCCCAGGATTTCCCGAGCAGGCCGGTGCGAGTCATTGTGCAAACCGCCGCTGGCAGTTCGCTTGACGCGCTGGCGCGCCTCGTCAGCGAGCCGCTGGCGCAGATGTGGCGGCAGGAGGCGATCATCGTCAATCAGGCCGGCGCCGGCGGCCTCAACGCTGCGCGCGCCACGGTCGCATCCGCCGCCGACGGCTATACGTTGTTTCTCGCCGGCGGCTCGGTGTTCGTGGCACTGCCGATACTGCATCCGGACTTGCCGTTCGACGTCAATGACTTCGCGCCGATCGGCTTTGTCGCCGAGCAGCCCTACGCGATCCTGGTATCGAGCAAGCTTAATGTGCATTCGCTCGCGGAGCTCATCGCCTACTCCAAGACGCAGCCGACGGGCCTCGACGCTGTAGCCGGCACGCTCGGCGGGTTACAGCATCTCACCGCCGAGCGCTTTCGCCGCGACAGCGGCGCCAAGCTCAACATGATTCACTATCCCGGCACCGAAGCGGCGATGAGCGATGTGATCAGCGGCCGTGTCCCGGTGATGTTCCAGACCATCCTGCCGGTGGCGGGCGCCGTCGAATCCGGCGCAGTCAGGATGCTGGCAATCGCGGCAAATAAACGGCTTCCCGACTACCCGGAAGTTCCGGTCGTCTCGGAAACCGTGCCGGGATTCACCTCATCGGGTTGGTCCGTCATGGTGGCACCGCACGGCACGCCGGCGGCCATCGTTCAGAAGGTCAACGCGGATTTGCGCACCGCTTTGGCGCGCCCCGAGGTGGTGAAGAAATTCCAGGCCTTGGGCAATTACACGCGGCCGATGTCGCCCCAGGAGCTCGCCGATTTCATCCATGCCGAGCGCGACGAATGGCGGCCGATCGTCCAGCAAGTCGGCAAAGCGGCGCCATAGACCGTTATGCCGGCAATCCCGCCGTGCGCATCGCCTCGATCAGGGGCTCCGCCAGCGCCGGGACACAACCGATCGCCTTGCACTGTCCGTCGCTGCTGAAATTGGGCTGGAGTGCCAGCACGCGCCGGGTTGCCTCCCGCGCTTCGTCCATGCGCCCGAGCCTGGCAAGGGCCGCCGCCAGCATCATGTGGCTGATGCTGAAGCCGGGCTTGCTGCGGATCGATCGGCGCGCCGCCGTTGCCGCTTCTTCATAGCGGCCAAGCAGGAATTGCCCGAGGAAAATTCCGTGCAATGCCGCCGTGATCCATGGATCGAACGGGCTTAGCCGAATACCGCGTTCACCCCATTCGATGGCATGTTCGGCTTCACCGCCCCAACCCAGGACCACTGCGCCCCACAGATACGCCCACGCCGCCGAAGGCGATACCACGAGCGCCGCTTCGAATGTTTCTTGAGCCAAGGCGCGATCATGCTCGACCAGGCCGATCGCGATGCCGCCGTAGACCAATGCGCCGGCGTCGTCGGGGCCGAGTGTAATGGCGGTGTGGGCATGGTGAACGGCGGAGCGGCGGTTCTCCTCGCGCCGTCCGGCCCGCACGTAAAGAATCTCGTTGCAAAAGGCCATTTGCCCGTGGGCAAGCGCGTAGTTGGGCTCGATCGCAATAGCGCGCGCCAGCAATGGCAGGGCCTGCGAGGCTCCTTCCGGCATTCCAGTATCGGCAAGCGGCGTAGCGCGCAGCACGAGATCGTAGGCGTCGAGATTGTCAGGACGCTTGCGCTTGGCTCGCTCGATTTCGGCTTGGCGCAAGGTCGGCTCGATAGCCGCCACCGTGCTCATTGTTATTTCATCCTGCACCGCGAAAATATCGTCGATCGCGCGGTCGTAACGCTCGGCCCAGATGTGGGTGCGGTTCTCCGCCTCAATCAGTTGGGTCGTAATCCGCACGCGGCCGGCCGCCTTACGAACGCTGCCTTCGAGCACATAACGAACGCCCAACTCGCGACCGACCTCCTTGATGTCGACGGGGCGGCCTTTGTAAGTGAAGGTCGAGTTGCGCGCGATGACGAAGAGCCATTTGAAACGCGAAAGGCCGGTCGTGATGTCCTCTACCATGCCGTCGGCGAAATACTCCTGCTCCTGATCGCCACTCATGTTCTGGAACGGTAGCACCGCAATCGAAGGCTTATCCGGAAGGAGGAGCGTCCGCGCCGGCACGGATTCCTCGTGGCCGAGGCGCACGCGATAGACTCGAATCGGGCGGGCAATATTCTTAAGTTGTTGTTCGCCGTCATCCACCAGTTCAGCGGCGACCTTACCTTCCAAGTCATCGCGGGCACGGCCCGAAACGCAAATGCCGCCCGGCTCGGCAATCGATTCGAGCCGCGCCGCAATGTTGACTCCGTCGCCAAAGACATCGCCGCCGTCGATCATAATGTCGCCGACATTTATGCCGATGCGAAATTCGATCCGTTGATCCTTCGCGACCGCGGCGTTGCGTGCGCTCATGCCGTTCTGGACGTCGATCGCACAACGTCCGGCGTCGACCACGCTCGCAAACTCGATCAGTACGCCGTCGCCGGTAGTCTTGACGATACGGCCGCGGTACTCGGCGATTTTCGGATAGAGGAACTCGGTTCGATGCGCCTTGAGCTGCGCCAGAGTGCCTTCTTCATCGGCGCCCATCAGCCGACTGTAGCCCGCAATATCGGCCGCGAGAATGGCGCTCAATCGCCGTTCTACACGTTCGGGAGCCATTGCAAGCCTTTTGCTCAACAAATGAAAAAGAGGTTAGGGCAAGCCGTGATTGTGGTCTATCGCATGGGCCAGCGGCAAGTGGCCGATCATCGCAAGTGTACGACAGGCATCATGGCGTTGCATCAGGACATGTTCTAGTTTCCGGGACTCGATGAAACAGCAAGCTCACCGAAACGTCGAGCCGGCCCATGACGCCTAGCGCAGCGGCGAGCGCACCGCTCCGCCGCGCCGACGAGAACGTCGATCCGATCACGCTCGAGGTGATCCGGCACGGCCTGCTCTCCGCCGCGAGTCAGGTCGACGCCAACATCACCCGCACGGCGTTCAGCCCGTACATTTACGAATATAAGGACTATGCGGTCGGCCTGGCCGATCCGGACGGCCAGTTGATCGCCCAGAACACCGGCGGCATGCCGATCTTTGTCGCCGATTCCGTCGGCATGGCGGTGCGCGACGGTCTCGAACTCTACGGCCGCGAACGCATCCGTCACGGCGACATGCTGGTCTGCAACCACGCCTCGGTGCAGGGCCAGCACCTGAATAACGTCGTGATGTACACGCCGATTTTCGGCGATGACGAGCACGGCGCGCTGATCGGCTTCTTCGCCATCAACATGCACTGGATCGACATCGGCGGCTGCGTGCCGCGCTCGACCGACATTTTCATGGAGGGGCTGCAATTCCGCTCGATCAAGCTCTGCTCCCGCGGCGAGCCGATCGAAGAGGTGTACCGCATCATCGAGAACAACACGCGCTTTCCGGACGCGCTGATGGGCGACATTGCCGCGCAAGTTTCCGGCTGCATCGCCGGCCGCGATCTCGTCGCCGGGCTTGCGGCGAAATACGGCGTGGCGACATTCCGGCGTGCGGTCGAAATCATGCTCGACCAGACCGAGACTGCGGTGCGCAAGAAAATCCGCGGCATCCCCGACGGCACCTATGAAGCAGAAGCCGCGCTCGACGGCGACGGCGTGAGCGACGAGCCACTGCCGATCAAAATCAGGATCGTCGTTGCGGGCGACGAAGTCACCGCCGATTTCTCCGGCCTGCCCGGGCAGGTCGCCGGCTGCATCAATGCCGGCTATTACGGCGGCGGGCGCACCACCGCGCGGGTCGGATTCAAATATCTGATTGCGCCGGAGGAAATCGCCAACGAAGGCATGTTCCGCCCGCTGAAGCTGATCCTGCCGCCGCGCACGCTGCTCAGCGCCGACCCGACCGCACCGATGGGAAACTACAACCGCTGCTTTCCGACCGTGATCGACGCTGTCATCCGCGCCTTCGAGAAGGCGTTGCCGGAGCGCGTTACCGGCGGCCATTTCGGCCACTTTGCGGCGCTGCGCTTCATGGGCCAGAGGCTCGACCGCTCGCCGCTCGATTGCATCGACGGCGGCTGGGGCGGCTGGGGCGCGGGTTTCAATCACGACGGCAGCGGGCCGTTCCGCACCATGGCGCACGGCGACACGCGCACCATTCCGATCGAGCTGCAGGAATCGCTCTATCCGTTTCAGGTCGAGGAAATGGCGCTGTGGCAGGATTCCGGCGGCGCCGGAAAATTTCGCGGCGGGCTCGGTATCCGCAAGGTCTATCGGGTGCTCGAGCCGTGCAACCTGCGCGTCGATTTCGACCGCCGGATTTGTCCGCCGTGGGGCGTGCAAGGCGGCAAGGATGCGCCGGGGGGCTGGGTCACCGTCCTCAAGCCCTCAGGCGAGCGCACACGGCTCTACAAAACCAAAGGCTTCGCGGTCGCGCCCGGCGACATCGTGATCATGGAAGTGGGCGGCGGCGGCGGTTATGGCCCGCCGCAGCAACGCGCGCGCGACTTGGTCCGCGACGATTTGCGCGCCGGCTACATCTCGGCACGGGCGGCGGAGTCCGAGTACGGTTTGAAGGCCGACGCGGAAGAGGCGTGACGAACGCGGAGTCTTAATGAACGCGAAGCTGGCCCTTGGCGGATTGGCGTTGATGGTGGTGGCGGCGCTGCTGAGCCCGAGCCATGCCGCCGATCCGGTCGCGGATTTCTATCGCGGCAAGAGCGTCACCTTCATCATCGGCTCCGGCGAGGCCGGCGTGTACGATCTCGGCGGCCGGCTGATGGCGCGCTATCTTTCGCGCTACACGCCCGGCAATCCGACATTCGTCCCGCAAAATATGCCGGGCGCATCGAGCGTGCGCGCGGCCTCCTACATTTATAGCGTCGCGCCGCGCGACGGCACCGCGCTCGGCACCGTGCAGCCGACCGTCGTTCTCAACAAGCTGCTCGATCCCACGGCCAAATACGAGCCGGAGAAATATACCTGGATCGGCCGCATGCAGCCGGTGACGCTGGTCGGCGTCGCCTGGAACGCGGCGCCGAACCACACCATGGCGGACGCGAAGGCGCGTAAGCTCATCGTCGCCGCGAGCGGCGCGTCGGGCACGTCCGCGATCGTACCCTGGGCGCTTAACCGCATCGCCGGGACGCATTTTCAGGTGGTGAACGGCTACGTGTCGCTCATTCCGCAATTGCTCGCCATGGAGCGCGGCGAAGTTGACGGCGTCGGCAGCGGCAGCCTCACCGACGTGCTGGCGAAGCAGGACTGGATGACGAACCACAAGGTGAATTTCCTCTACACCATCGCCAGCCGCCGCAGCGCCAAATTGCCCGATGTGCCGGCCATCGTCGAATTTGCCGGCAACGATCTCGACCGCGCAGTACTGCGGCTCCTCGGCAGCGTCACCGATATCGGCTTCACCATCATGGCGCCCCCGGGCGTTCCGGCCGATCGCGTCGCCGGCCTGCGCGAAGCCTTCAGCGCCATGGTGAAGGATCCAGATTTCGTCTCTGAAGCCGCGAAGATCGGGCTCGAACCGGACCCGCTCTCGGGCGAGGAGTTGCAGCACATCGTCGCCGACACGCTCGGCGCGACCGGCGAGGCGGTGCAGAAGCTGCACGACGTGACACAACCTGAACGCTAACGAGACGCTGCGGCACCAACTCGCGCGGCGGCCGCAAGCGCGTTAAGCTACCGACTATCGAATGGCGTGGAGGCTGGAATGATCACGAGCAATGGCGGCACAGTGCTGTTGCGTCTTCTCTTCATCCTAACGTTGGCCTTGCCGGCGCCGGCATTGGCGCAGTTCTACAAGGACAAGACGCTCACGATGCTGGTCAATTACGGCGTCGGCGGCAATGCCGACACCGAAGCGCGGGTCTATCAACAGCATCTCGGCAAACACATTCCCGGCCACCCGACTATTATCATCCGCAACATGCCGGGCGCCGGCGGCGTCACCGCCATGAATCAACTCGGCCTCAACATCGGCTCACAGCCGGACGGCCTGACCTTCGGCTATTTCACCATGAGCGCCACCGTCATGATCGCCGAAGATCCAGTCATGAGGATCAAACCTGACGACCTGGTGCCGGTCGCGGCGGCACGCGGCTGGAACATCGCCTACGCCCGCAAGGACATCGTGCCGGGCGGCTACACCAAGCCGGCGGATTTTGCGCACGCGCAGAACGTTTACGCAGGCGGTTATTCGCGAGCCTCCTCGCAGGACACGCGGCTGCGCCTCGTGCTCGAAATCATGAACCTGCCCTACAAGATGGTGACCGGGTTCCCCGCCACCGCGCAGGTCAACAAGGCGATGATTCAGAACGAGATCAACTTCACCAGCAGCTCGCTGCCGGGCTTTCAGACCCAAGCGATGCCGCAGATCATCGGACCCGGCATCGGCGTGGTGCTGTTCCAGTTTCCGGTCATCGGGCCGGACGGAAAACCAGCCGGCAACCCGGCGCTCGAAAAGCGCGGCATGCCCCCGTTCGACACATTCTATCAGGAAGCGTTCGGCAAGCCGCCGTCCGGAACGAAATACAACGCCCTGTTGCTGGTCAGCGATGCCGGCAGCAAGATGCAGCGCGGCATGTTCCTGCCCAAGGGCTCGCCCCCCGAAGCGGTCGCGGCGCTGCGCCAAGCCTTCGTCGATGTGTCACACGATCCCGACTTCATAGCCGACTATCACAAGATCACCGGCGAGGAGCCCGACCTCGTCAACGCGGAGGAGAGCGCGCACACACTCGCGCGCATCCGCGACACGACGCCGGAGGTCAGGCAGGTAGTCAAGGACTCCATCGCTGAGTGACGGCGACGGCTCGATTTTCGGACCGCGCACTTTCAATAATCAAGGATATCGCCGTCCGGAATTGAACCGGCGACGTCGGGGTCGAGCGCCTCCATATCCTGCTGCGCGAAACTCGGAGCAGAACCTGGTGCGACGGCAAGCGCCGGGGGCGGCAAGATCGAGGCCTTGTAGTTTTGCATCGCCGCTTCATCGCCGAGGAAGATGCATTTGCAATAATCGGGGTCGGCGTAGAGAAAGTAGCGGCGGTCCCCCTTGGTCCGGGTGACGAATTTGCGCGGCGGCAACAATCGAAGCCGTGCCAGCTGTTCGGGCGTGTTGGCCGCCCGCATGGTGAAGCCCATGTCCTCGAGCTTCATGTCGGTGCCTTCCGGCCCGGCCGCGGCGGGGCCGGCGAAAAGCCCAAACGCCAGGACCGTCAGGATTCTGATGTCGTAAAGATGCATGGTGACGCTCTCGATCGGGCGGGCAACCCTGTTCAACGCAGAGCGGCGCACGATAAGATAACAGCCGCCCAAAACAAGGTGACCGAAAGTGACCGACAAAGCCAGCAATCTGAGCGCCGCCAAGTCATTCTGTTTCGACTATCTCGATCGCAACGCCAAGGCCATCGCCTGCCTCAATGACAATATCTTTTATTTCGGCGAGCTCGGCATGCAGGAATTCGAGACCATGAAGCTGATGACCGCACAGCTCGAAGAGGCGGGCTTCGCGGTCGAGCGCGGGATTTCAGGCTTTCCGACCGGCTTCTGCGCTACGTTCGGCTCGGGCCGCCCGGTGATCGCCATTCACACGGAATACGACGGCAATCCCGACAACTCGCAGGCCTCAGGAACCGCCGAGCAGACGGCGATCGTCGAAGGCGCGCCGGGCCATTGCGAGGGCCATAACGTCAACGCCGCGGTTCTGATCGCCAGCGCGCTCGCGACGAAAGCCGCCATGGCCAAATTCGGTCTCAAAGGCACGCTGAAGGTGTTCGGCGCGCCAGCGGAGGAGCAGCTTGTCAGCCGGCCCTATTTCGTGCGCGACGGCCTGTTCGACGATGTCGATCTCGCGTTCCATGATCACATCGCCGGAAACTTCGGCGTCGGCTATGGCCTGATCCAGGCCGCGTTGGTTTCGGCGACGTTCACCTTTCACGGCGAGACCGCGCATGCCGGCGTCGCGCCGTGGCGCGGGCGCGATGCGCTCGACGGCGTGGTGCTGATGGACGTGGGGCTTGCGCAATATCGCGAGCACATGACGCCGACCATGCGTATGCACCGCGTCATCACCGAGGGCGGCGACCAGCCGAACGTGGTGCCGCGCCGCGCCGCGGTGTGGTGGTACTTTCGCGATTCCACCGCCGAAGGCGCCGGCAAACTGTTCGAGCAGGCCAAGAAAATCGCGCAAGGAGCGGCGCTGATGTCGAACACCAATGTCGAGATCGATGTCATGAGCGCAGTATGGCCGGTGCGCGGCAATCGCACCCTGGCGGAACTGGTGGAGCGCGAGATCGAATCGGTCGGCCTGCCGACCTGGACCAAGGAAGAGGACGACCTCGCCCGCACGCTGCAGGCCAAGGTCAACGTCCCGGTCGATGGTTTGGCGCGCAAATACGTGCCGATGAAAGGGCCGGCGGTGCAAAAGGCCGCCGCGAACGACGGCGGCGACGTATCCTGGAAGGTGCCGATGGTGAAGCTCTATTTCCCGGCCACGGTGCCGAACATCAGCTTCCATCATTGGGCGGCCGGCGCGCCGCTCGCGACCTCGATCGCGCACAAGGGCGCGGTCGCTGGCGCAAAGGTGATGGCGGCGTCGATCGTGGAATGCATGAGCAATCCCGCCGTCGTCGACGAGGCCAAGCGCACGTTCAAGGAAGAGCTCGGCGGCGTCGCCTTCACCTCGCTGCTGCCGCCCGATCAGAAGCCGCCGGTCCATCTCAACAAAGCGACGATGGAAAAATTCCGGCCGCAGATGGCGCGGCATTACCTCAACGAAAAGCCGAAGTTCGTGGCGTAGCGGCTCGGCGCAAAGCAGGCTTGCGGCTAAGTTGCGCCCATGCCGGCCCCGCGCACGCGGCGCGTCAACGCCCAGATCGTGAGCGCCAAACATCCCATTGCGGCAACGGTGCCGGCCACCGGCCACGCCGACAGCCCGAGATATTGGCCGATGACGCCGGCCGCGATGGCGGCGCAGGATTGCTGGGTGAAGCCCATCAGCGACGACGCCGTACCGGCGCGATCCGGAAACGGCGTCAGCGCGCCGGCCATGGTCTGCGGCATCGCCAGACCCATGCCGGTGAGGTAAATCGTCATGCTGCCGACGAGCCAGGCGACGTGCGCAAGACCGAGCGCCACGATCAGCACCATGGCGAGGCCGCCAAAAGCCTGCACGGCGACCCCGATGCCGATGGTGCGATCGAGGCCGAGCCGCATGACGATGCGCGACGCGATCGTCGTGCCGAGCATGTAGCCACCGGCGCCGACCGCGTAAGTCGCGCCGAATTTCAACGGCGAAAGGCCGTAAATGCCCTGCATGACGATCGGCGCGCCCGACACCCAGGCCAAGAGCCCGACGAACGTCGCCGTCAGGATGCCAAGATTGGCCAAGAAGCCGCGGTGCACGAGCACCGAACGGTAAAGTCCGGCCATGGTCGCGAGCGAGAACGGCCCGCTGGCGCGCTGCTTCAGTGTCTCCGGCAAAAACCGGGCCGCTGCCGTGGCTGAAACGATCGCGAACAGCACCAGCAGAACGAAGCTCGCACGCCAGCCGAACGCCGTTTGCAGCGTGCCGCCGATCACCGGCGCGACGATCGGCGCGAACGCGGTGATCGAACCCATCAGGGAAAGCTGGTGCCCAGCGCGCACGCCGGAATAAAGGTCGCGCACCACCGCACGCGCCAGCACGATGGAGCCGGCGCCGCCGAGCGCCTGGATGAAGCGCACGGCCGTGAGCGTCTCGATCGATGGCGCCGCCGCGCAGATGATGCTGCCGACGCCGTAAAGACCAAGCGCAATCAATATCACCGGCCGGCGGCCGAAGCGGTCTGAGATCGGACCGTAGATGATTTGCCCCGCAGCGAAGCCGAACAAATACGTCGAAATGGTCAACTGCACCTGCGCGGTCGATGCGTGCA
>DATJYT010000054.1:0-3378 GCA_035499475.1 Xanthobacteraceae bacterium
GTACTCGGCTTCCGCGTCTCGGACTGGATGGGCGATTTCTTCTCGTTCCTGCGCTGCGGCGTCGATCACCACACCATCAACCTGATCGGCACCGGCTCGAACCGCCATTTCCACACCGCTTTTGAGCTGCGCGACTGGGGACACCTGCAGACCGCTTGCGACTTCCTGAGCCTCAACGGCTACAAAATGTTGTGGGGGCCGGGCCGTCACGGCATCGGCCACAATCTCTTCGCCTATCACGTGAGCCCGGGCGGGCTCATCACCGAACTGTTCGCCGAGCTCGACCAGATGAAGGATGAATCGCTCGGCTATTTCGACCCGCGGCCATGGCACCGCGACAATCCGCAGAAGCCGAAGGTGTGGCCGAAGGATCCGAGCGCATCCAATTTGTGGGGCCCGTTGCCGCCGGAAGAGATGATGAAGCTGTAGAAGGGTCTTTATTGTTGGACGCGATCAGCAAGGTTGGCAAAGCCGAACTTGCCGCCCGTGCGGCCGTCATCGCCGGGCTTGCGCGCGATTCCGCGCTGGAAACCGAGCGCCAGCGTCATGTCTCGGCGGAGCTGATTGGCCGCATGCGCGAAGCGGAGCTGTTTCGCGTGATGCAACCGGCCCGGTTCGGCGGATTCGAGTACGGCTATGACGTCTTTGTCGAGCTCGTCGCGGCCATCGCTGCTGGCGACGGGTCGACAGGGTGGGTCTACAGCCTCGGCGCCGTTCATCCGTGGCTCATCGCCTGCTATCCCGAAGAGGCGCAGCAGGAAGTCTGGACCGATGACCGCGACGCGATCGCGGCCGTGTCCTATGCGCCGGTCGGCAAGGCCGTCCCCGACAAAGGCGGCTACCGTCTGAGCGGCCGCTTCAGCTTCGCCAGCGGCTGCGACAACGCCAACTGGGCGATCCTTGGCGGCATGCTGCCACTGCCTGATGGGCCGAAGCCCGGCTTTTTCCTGATTCCGAAGAAGCAATACACGATCCACGATGACTGGTTCACGGTTGGCCTCGCCGGCACGGGCAGCAAGACCATCGTAGTCGATGACCAGTTTGTGCCGGTCTACCGCACCGTGAGCTTTGCCGACATGCTGACCGGGAAGGCGCCGGGCACGGCGATCAACCAAAATCCGCTCTATCGCCAGCCGATGCTCGCGGTCGTGCCGCATTGCCTCGTTGCGCCCGCACTTGGCATGGCACGCGGCGCCTTGGCGGAGTTCATGGAGCAGGCCACCGGACGCACCACGCGCGGCGCCGTCGCCGGCGGCAACAACAAGATGACCGAATTCGCTACCGTGCAGATGCGCGTTGCCGAAGCGACTGCGTCGATCGACGCGGCGGGCCTCATGATCCATCGCGATATTGCCGACACTCTGGAGGCGACCGCCGCGGGCAAAGCCGACGTCAGGTTGCGCATGCGCGACCGCCTGACGCATTCGTTTGCCACGAAGCTGCTGACGCAGGCAGTCGATTTGTTATTCGCAGCCGGCGGCGGCGGCGCGCTGGGGCTGCATCATCCGGTGCAGCGGTTCTGGCGCGATATTCATGCGGTCAGCTCGCATATCAGTCTGAACTGGGACTCTGTCGCCGCGATGTACGGCCAACACGTCTTCGGTCTCGAGCCGAAGGGGCAGTACTGAGCGGCGTAAGATTCGTCCATCAACGAAAACGGGCGCGCCGCGGCGCGCCCGTTTCACATTTGCATGCACGAAACTATTTGCGGGCGTCGCCGAACGGATAGATCATATTGCCCGTCTTATGCTCGGGCGGCCAGACCACGACCCAATGTTTCGGGTCGGTGATTTCCGACAGCTCGCGCTCCTTGAGGCCCTGCCATTGCGTCAGCAACATGCGCGGCTTCGTCCATTCGCCGTCTTTGCCGAAACGGATCTTGCCCACGACGGTGTTGAACTCGTGGCTGCGCATGTAGTCTGCGATCTTTTCGTGATCGAGGCTCTTGGCGCCCTCGACCGCCGCCGCCAGCACCTGGCCCGCGCCGTAACCGTAGGGCGCGAAGTTGTAGCCGAACGGATCGATGCCTTTGCCCTTGGCGCGCTCGCGGTATTTGGCAAGGAGGTCCTTGACGCCCGGGAAATCGAACGTCGGGATTGGCACGAACACTTCCGCGTTGTTGATGTAGCCGTTCATCAACGGGCCCATCTTGATCTTCAATGGCGTCGCCAGGAGACCGATCATGTCGCCGCCCATGACTTTGGGCACCAGCCCTTTTTCCTGAGCCGAGTTGACGAACTTGACGGTGTCGGGCGGATAGGCGCCGATAAACACCACGTCCGGATTGGTCGCTTTCACCGCCAGCACGACGGGCCCGAGATCGGCGAGATCCGGCGGGTAGAGCTTGTCGTAGACGATTTCGAGGCCCGCCGCTTTCGCATTCACGCGCGCCCCCTCGACGGCGTTCTTGCCGAACTCGGCATCGGCGCCGAGCAGAGCCACGGTTTTCGGCTTGGGCTTCTGCGCGGCGACCATTTCGAAGAAGCCGCGAGAGAATTCGATCTTCGGCTTCTCGCCGAGCGGGATCATCGAGAAATAGTTCTTGTAGTGGATCTCGCTGTTGGCCGCCGTTCCGAGAATACCGATCGTCGTGAGCTTGTGGGGCGCAATGGCTGCGAGCGCCGCGGCAATCTGGTTCGTTCCGTAGGGACCGAGGAGAAGGTCGACTTTGTCGACCGAGATCATTTTCGTGTAGAGGTTCGCTTCATTCGAAGGGTTCGTCTGGTCGTCGTAATAGACGAGCTCGACCGGCCGGCCGAGCAGGCCGCCCTTGGCGTTGACGTCGTCGCGCCAGATTTCCAGCGCAAGCAACAGTTGCCCGCCGTTCGGAGCATTGGCTCCCGTCAGCCCCAAACTGAAACCGACCTTGATGGGGTCGGCGGCTTGCGCAGAGAACAGTGAAAATCCAAGACTCAGAACAAGCGCGATGCTCGCAATGATGGCGCTAATCGCCTTTGCACGCATATTTGCCCTCCCATTTTCGTATTTTATCGTTTGGCCCACGCGCTAGCCTAGCCAACATTATTCGGGCGCGGAAGCGCCGCGGCGACCGCGGTGAGGCGGCTACTTCTTTTCGGGCTTCGGCTTCTCCAACTCAGCCAGGTCGTGCTGAAGCTTGGTCAGCTCAGTCTTCAGCGCCGCGATCTCAGCGCTTTGCGCGGCAATTGCCGCCTTCTGCGCGGCGGCTTCCCGCGACGCCGCATCGAGCTTGCCTTGCGTCTCGCGCGTCTGCTTCGCCAGCGCCTGCTGCAGGAATTCGACGTTACTTTGCAGGCAGCCGGTGCGCCGCTCCATCGCCTTTTCGGCGGTGCAAACTTCGAGGCCGCGAATGTCCTGCCCGAACGCGGGCATCGCAGCCGCAAACACAATGAGCATGGC
>DATJYT010000055.1:0-13984 GCA_035499475.1 Xanthobacteraceae bacterium
GTGGTGATGAACCGCGTCTTCTCCGGCTATTACCCGAACGATGTCTGCGGCGTCGTCTATCAGAATGCCAATCGGCATCTCGCCTGCCAGTTCACCTTCGCCTGCGAAGGCAAAGACCTCAGCAAGGTGGACGAGCCCGACATGTGGGAGCAGGCAAAGCGCATCGCCAAGGACATGCTCGACGGCAAGATCTGGCTCGCCGAAGTCGGGCATGCCACCCACTATCACGCTTATTGGGTGCATCCGAGTTGGGTTCACGAGATGACCAGGCTTTATCGCCTCGGTGTCCACACGTTCTATCGGCCGCGCAATTGGGGCACCGGCGACGACGCGCCTGTCTGGGGCAAGGCCGCTGCAACAAGCAATACCGATCCTCTAGCCGACAAACCGGATGCTGCGGCGAAGACGCCCGATAGCGTGACCAAAGAGCCCGAGGCGGACGCGACGCCGCCCGAGCCTGCCGCGGCGAAGGAAACGACGGCGAAGCTGTGAGCTTTCCCGCCTCCGGCGCAAAACGGATTGCGGTTACATCTCGATGTCGAGGCCGATGTCGAGATTCTGCACCGAATGGGTAAGGGCGCCGGAGGAAAGATAATCCACGCCGGTCTCGGCGATGGCTGCGGCGCTGTCGAGCGTGATGCCGCCTGAGGCCTCGATAACGAGGCGTCCAGCCACCATGGCGACGGCCTGACGCATGGCCTCGAGATCGAAATTGTCGATCAGAACCACGTCGGCTAGCCCGACGTCGAGCACCTCTTTGAGTTGATCAAGCGAGTCCACCTCGATCTCGATCTTGACCAGATGGCCGGCCGCCTGCTTCGCGCGATTCAACACCGCGCGAATGCCGCCGGCGACTGCGATGTGGTTGTCCTTGATCAGCATGGCGTCGTCGAGCCCGAAGCGGTGATTGAAGCCGCCGCCACAACGGATGGCGTACTTCTCCAGCG
Source organism: Xanthobacteraceae bacterium (assembly GCA_035499475.1). Taxonomy (GTDB): domain Bacteria; phylum Pseudomonadota; class Alphaproteobacteria; order Rhizobiales; family Xanthobacteraceae; genus BOG-931. Next base: position 948 of record DATJYT010000055.1, read on the forward strand.
CCCGCAGCCCGGGGGTGGTTTTGCGCGTGCAGATGACGCGCGCTTTGGTGTGCGCGATGCGTTGCACGAAGGCGGCCGTTGCCGTGGCGATGCCGGATAGGTGGCCAAGATAGTTGAGGGCAGTGCGTTCCGCGGCGAGGATGGCGCGCGCATCGCCCGTTATCGTCATCAACTTTGTGCCGGCTTTGATGGCGGCGCCGTCGCGGATATGGGCTTCGATTGCGATTTGCGGCGAAAGCCGTCGAAAGGTTTGCTCGAACAACGGCAGCCCGCTGATGACGCCTGCCTTGCGCGCGACCGCGATGGCTTGGCCGCGGGTATCCTCCGGCACGGTTGCGATCGATGTGATGTCGCCGGCCCGGCCAAGGTCTTCTATTAGCGCCCGCGTCACCGCCTCCTCGATTTCGAGCGGGGAAATAAAGGCGTCGGAGCGAAGAAGCGACATCGGATCACGCCGGTGCTGGAGAAAGGAAAGGTCCTCAAATGGCCGGGAAATTCGCTAACATTTCGCCGGCGGGTGCGCCAGCCCGCAGGGCAGCCATGCGGTGCTCGGACCTGGACCCAACTTTCGTTTGGGCGATTGCCGCCCATGGCCTATGTTGCGGCGCGTTTTGGACTAATTTTCGTTGCCGGGGCGACGATATGGCGAACCAGCCTGCAAGCACAGGCTCAGATGTCGAACGGTCGCGGGCCGCCACTTGGCGGACGCCGGCATTGATCGTCGGATTCGGCTGCCTGATCGCGCTCATGTCCTTTGGGCCGCGCTCGACGCTTGGATTTTTTCTCACGCCGCTGTCCAGTGCCAATCATTGGGGCCGCGATGTTTTCGCTTTTGCGTTGGCGTTGCAGAATTTGCTTTGGGGCGTCGGCCAGCCTTTTGCCGGCATCATCGCCGACCGCTACGGTACCGGCCGCGTGCTTTGCGCTGGCGCGCTGATGTATGCGGTCGGCCTCGCTTTGATGGCGCAGGCGACGAACGCTCCGGCGCTCGACCTTTCGGCCGGCGTCCTGATCGGATTCGGCCTTTCCGGAACGTCGTTCATGGTGACGCTCGCGGCGTTCGGAAAATTGCTGCCACCCGAATGGCGCTCACGCGCGTTCGGCTTCGGCACGGCGGCCGGCTCATTCGGCCAGTTCCTCTACTCGCCGGTCGCGGTGGCGCTGATGGACACTTTCGGCTGGCAACAAACGCTGGTGATCTTCGCAGTGACCGTGCTCGCCGTGCTGCCGTTGTCGACGGCGCTGACGACGCCGACCTCAGGAGCCGGCAAAGGCGCCGCCGCGCAGTCATTGAGCCAAGCGGTCAGCGAGGCTTTCGGCCACCGCTCTTATGTGCTGTTGGTGCTCGGCTTCTTCACCTGCGGCTTTCAACTCGCCTTCATCACCGTGCACATGCCGGCCTACCTGGTCGATCGCGGTCTTTCCGCGCAAGTCGGCGGCTGGACCCTTGCGACCATCGGGCTGTTCAACATCGTCGGTTCGATCTCGGCCGGGTGGCTGGGCGATCGCATGCCGAAGCGCTATCTGCTCTCGATCATCTATTTCGGCCGCGCGGCGGCGATTTTGGCGTTCATCTCGTTCCCGGTCACGCCGTTCACCTGCATTGCCTTCGGCGCCACCATGGGCCTGATGTGGCTTTCGACCGTGCCGCCGACCAACGGCATCATCGCCGTGATGTTCGGTACGCGGTGGCTGGGGACGCTCGGCGGTTTCGCCTTCTTCAGCCATCAGGTCGGCGGTTTCCTCGGCGTCTGGTTGGGTGGCATCGTTTTCGACCGCACCGGCTCCTACGATCCGGTGTGGTGGCTGGCGATCCTGTTTGGGGTACTCTCGGCGCTCATCAATCTGCCGATCGTCGAGCAGCCGGTTCCCCGCATCGCGGCTCAACCGGCCTGATCGTACCGGAGAGTCGCGAATGTCGATCGGCCAGACGCTTCCCAAGCCAGAAAGTTGGCGCACGCCCACGGTCATCGTGGTGTGCGGCTGCATCATCGCGTGCATCAGTTTCGGACCGCGCTCGGCGCTCGGCCTGTTCCTGACGCCGATCAGTCAGGCGCACGGCTGGGGCCGCGAGACGTTTGCCTTCGCGGTGGCACTGCAAACGCTCCTTTACGGTGCGGCGCAGCCGTTCGTCGGCGCGATCGCCGACCGTTTTGGCACTATCCGCGTCATCATTGCCGGCACGCTCCTCTACGCGCTCGGCATCGCCATGATGGCGCATGCGACGACCCCGGGCATGCTCTATTTCTCGAACGGCGTGCTGGTCGGCTTCGGCCTGTCGGGTTGCTCGTTCAATCTCCTGATCGCGGCGTTCGGGAAGCTGTTGCCGGCAAGCTGGCGCTCGACCGCGTTCGGTCTCGGCACGGCCTCCGGATCCTTCGGCCAATTTCTGTTCTCGCCGCTGGGCGTGAGCTTGATCGATCATTTCGGCTGGCAGGCCGCGCTGACGACTTTCGCGCTGCTTTTGCTGATCATCATTCCGCTGGCATTCGCGGTGTCGACGCCGAAGCAGAGCGACCTCGCGGCGGGGGCGCGTCACCAGGTCGCCGGGCAGAATTACAAACAGGCGCTGCGCGAAGCCTTAGGCCACCGCTCCTACATCCTGCTGGTGCTCGGTTTCTTCACCTGCGGCTTTCAGCTCGGTTTCGTCACGGTGCATCTCCCGTCCTATCTGATCGATCGCGGTCTGTCGGTCGAAGTCGGCGGCTGGACCCTCGGCGCCATCGGCCTGTTCAATATCATCGGCGCGATGACATCGGGCTGGCTCGGCGGCCGCATGCCCAAACGCTACATTCTCTCCGTCATCTATTTCGCGCGCGCTCTCACCGTCGTTGCGCTCATCACGCTGCCGACGAGCCCGGCCCTGGCGCTGACCTATGGCGCTATCACCGGGCTGCTTTGGCTCTCCTCGGTGCCGCCGACCTCGGGCCTTGTGGCGCTGATGTTCGGGACGCGGTGGCTGGCGATGCTGTTCGGCATCGCCTTCTTCAGTCATCAGGTCGGCGGCTTCCTTGGCGTCTGGCTCGGCGGTGTGGTCTATGAGCGCACCGGCTCCTATGACGCGGTGTGGTGGCTCGGCGTGCTGTTCGGATTGCTGTCCGCGATCATCAATCTGCCGATCGTCGAGAAGCCGATCGAACGGCCGGTGCTGGCGCCGGCGTAACAGGAGACCGCAATGGCCACATTCAAAGCCGTCGTCGTCGAGAAGACCGACGTTGGCCAATCGGTCGGCCTCAAGGACTTCGACGAGAAGGACCTGATGGATGGCGACGTCACTGTCCGCGTCGAATGGTCGACGGTAAATTACAAAGACGGCCTTGCCGTCACCGGAAAGTCGCCGGTGGTGCGCCGCTTTCCTATGATCGCGGGAGTCGATTTCGCCGGCACGGTCGAAGCGTCCTCGCACGCTGCCTGGAAGCCCGGCGACAAGGTCATCCTCAACGGCTGGGGCCTCGGTGAAACCCACCTCGGCGCCTATGCGCAAAAAGCGCGGGTCAAGGGCGACTGGCTGGTGCGGCTGCCGGCCAGCATGAGCGCCCGCGACGCCATGGCGATCGGCACCGCGGGCTACACCGCCATGCTGGCGGTGATGGCGCTGGAGCGCGCCGGCGTTGCGCCGGCGCGGGGCCCGGTCATCGTGACGGGAGCTGCGGGCGGACTTGGCTCGGTTGCCGTCGCGATCCTGGCGAAGCTTGGCTACACAGTCGTGGCCTCGACCGGGCGGCCGGCCGAAGCCGACTACCTCAAGGGATTGGGGGCTTCCGAAATCGTCGATCGCAAGGAGTTAAGCGGGCCTGCGCGTCCGCTCGCCAAGGAGCGCTGGGCCGGGGGCATCGATGCGGTAGGCTCGACGACGCTCGCCAATGTGCTGTCGATGACGCGCTACGGCGGCGCGGTTGCAGCCTGTGGACTTGCGGGCGGCATGGACTTGCCGGGCTCGGTCGCCCCATTCATCCTACGCGCCGTATCGCTCCTGGGTATCGATTCGGTCATGTGCCCGCTGCCCTTGCGGCAGGAGGCTTGGCGGCGCCTGGAGCGGGACCTGGAGCGCGCCAAGATAGCGGCGATGACCAGCGAAATCGGCCTCGGCGGCGTCATCGAGGCGGGGAGGCGCATTATCGAGGGTCAGGTGCGCGGACGAATTGTGGTAAAGATAGGGTAAAGACCCACAATTTTCCGCAACGGCAGGCGAGCATCATCGAGGCCGGTATGGTAAGGGGACGGTTAAGAAATTTTGTTAACGTCGCACTCACGTCGAAGTCGGAGTCGTCCATGTTAGTGCGTGTCGGTGTCATCCTTGCGTGCTTGGGAGTAGGTTCGGCCGTTGCCGAAGAGCTTGGACCCGATCAGGCCCGTGCTTTCGTGGTCGGCAAGCTGTTCTCCTATACCTGTTTCGACGGCACCGAGGGCATGGGCCGCATCTTCTCCGATGGCTCCGTGGTCGGCACCATCAAGGCGGGCGGCCAAAGCCAGGCGCGCTTTGCGGCGTTGCCGGCCGGCACGATAAAGGTGAGCGGTACGGCGATGTGCGCGCACCTTCCGGGCCTGTTCATCGAGCCGTGCTTCCGGGTGCAGAAGCTCGATTACCGCAGCTTCCGCGGCTCGCTCGCGGGACTGAGCTTCGCCTATTGCGATTTCCATCAGCACAATCCGCGTACGCAACTGACAGCGGGCGCCGAACCACGCAGTCGTTTCACCGGCGGCGAGTTTCGCCAACGCAATGCTCCGGCCGCCAACGAGTCACCGCGCGCGACGCCCATCGCGGTGTCACGCCCGTCGCTGCGGCCGGCGATCGAAGACTGATCCAGCCGGACCGGGCTTAATCGCGGCAGGGTTCAATCCAAGTCGAGCCGGAACGGCGTCGCCTCATCGGCCATGAGGCCGCGCCCTATCGTCTCGATCGCGGTGATCATTCGGCCGTCGCGGCTAAGCAGGCGGTCGGCAAGCGAAACGATCCGCATATTCGGCGTCGCTGTTGGCGAGGCACGCCGCAGCGCCAATGCGATCTCAGTCTCGTCGCGATGCGGGCTGAGCGCGCAGACGCTGGCGAAGGCGCTCGCCGTCGAACGACTGATGCCCATATAGCAATGCACCACCAGTGGTGCGCGGCGGTTCCAGCCGCGGACGAATTCGAGAAGTTCGGCGACGTGATCTTCGTCCGGCATGATGTAGCCGTCGAGCGGTGAGGATATGTCGTGGAGCTTCAGCCAAAGGTGATTCTCTGGCTCGATGCCATCCGGCCGGTCGAGACGCGCTTCATCGCCCAGCAGCGATACGACGTGGCGTGCGCCGGTTTCGTGAACGGTCTCTTGAAGGCGGGCGAGCGAGCAGACGTGAATCATGACGGCAAGCGGCGGCTGATCGTTACGCTCTCACATAAATACCGCCCGCGGCGCAAATGTGACGCCCAGCGCCCGCGAACGGCTATGGCGCCGGATTCGCGGATGGTGTCGCAGCCGTCGATGGCAGGCGCGGATAGAGCAGGTGCTGATAGAGCCAGCCGATGCCGAGCAGCACGACTCCGAGCCCGATGACCGACAGGGCGCGGTAAATGCCGCTGATGCTCGCCGTATCGATGATGAAGACCTTGGCGACCGTCAGTGCGATGACGCCGAGCGCCAGCAGCCGCGCCGGTTGCGAGCGAAGCGCAAAGCCGGCCGCAAGGAGTGCAATGCCGAAAGCTAGCCATATCGTCGAATAACAATATTGCTCCGCGTCGGTGGTCGGTCCTGCGAGAATCGGGCCGTGAAAGAGGCGCCGTACCTGGAGAGTCAAATAGAAGAGCGCCAGCGTCACGGCCGTAATCGCGGCGACGACGCGATAGGGCATCGGGCGGGTTGCGCGGGCGATCAGCGCAAGCGTAATGGCCAGGATCGCCGGTATGCCGTAGCCGAGCAGGATCAGATTGAAGAACACGCCGCCGACCGCCGCGTTGTTAAAGCGCGGGCCGGCCACCAACACCAGCTCGGAGATGATGGCGACGAACGTCAGCGCCGCAACAGTAAGTGCGCCTACATTATGCACAATGCTGCGCGTGCGTCCGCGTATCCACTCAAGACCTATGGCGACGGCCAAGCCGGCATTGACGTCGAGTGCGGCCTCGGTAGAGCTTGTCACCGGCCGATAAGGATCGCCGCCGGTGACGTAATGGCGGATCTCGAGCATTGCCAACAGGACCGTGAACAGTATCGCGCCGGCATCGACCATGCGCGCCGGCACGTCGTCCGCCCGTTTGCGCAAGAGAAATCCCCCAGTCCAGAACGCGACGGCCGGCACGCCATAGCCATAGAGCAACCAGTTGAAGATCGGCGTCGTGCCGAGGTCGGTGCCGGCAATCCGCGGCTCATGGGCAATGCGGACGACCACAATGCCAACCACCAGGGCGGCGAGCCAGCGCAACCAGGGTAGCGGCCGTTGCTCCGCGACCCAGGCAGCCGCTGGCACCATCAGCGCGAGGCCGACCGTGAGCCAGCCTTTCTCCAACGCGAAGGTCAGCGCGAGCGCCAGCGCTGCGAGCGTTCCGGTCGCAAACATCGCGCCGGCTGCAGTGAGACCCGGACGCGACTCGCGCTTGACCAGATGATCGGTCGCGACGCCGAAGATCGCTGCGAGCAGCAGCGCCAGCGCGGCAAACGGCAGTGACCGGTCCACGCCGGCGATGCGATAGTAAAGCGCGATCAGCATAGCGAGCGGTGCGAAGACGGCCGACCCGCCCCATAACATCGGCGCCAAAGCGCGTGTGCTGCGCCCCTGCTGCAAAAATCCGGCGATTCCGAACAGCGCGGCCCACGCACCAGCAAGCAGCAAGTGTGAGCCATAGAGGAAACGTGCAGGCTCAGGGATTGCCGGCGCGGTCGGCCCCGAGGGCGCAAGCAGCATCTCGAGGTTCGTTTGAAGCGCCCAATGGCCCATGACCGCCATCGCCAGAACTGCGGCGACCGGCACGGCGCCGGCGGCCGCTTCCGTGCGCCAGGCGATGACGACCGTCGTCACGGTGAGAACGGCGAAGGCCGCCAGCGCGACGGCATCGTGGCGGCTCGCCAATACCAGGATCGCAGCGAGCAGAAGATAGACCGACAAGGCCAGCGTCGAGAGCCGGTCGACCTCACCGGGCGCGGCCGGGGGTCCGTAGAGCAGGCCACAGACGAGAAACGTTGCGGCCAGCCCGAAGCCCGCAAGCGCATGAAAAACATGCGCGCCAAGCGCATCGACCGAATCGATTTGAAGCCCGGGCACGATCCAGGCGGCGCTCAGCATTATCGTCGCAATCGCCAGCCAGCGCGACAGCCGGACTCGCGCCAGCGCCAAGGCGGCCGCGGTGACCACCGCGAGGTAGATATAGAGTGACCAGTAGTCCGGCTTCTGCGAGGCCACCAATATCGGCGCTAGGAAGGCGCCGACGAGACCGAGGCCGGCGAGAGCGGGGCCATGCAACAAAGCGGCTGCCAAAGTCAGCAAAGCGACTGCGCCCAGCAGCACAAAGGCAATCGCAGGCGGCAGGAAGTGGTAGAGCCCGTAGGCCGCATATACCGTCGCGTAGGCGACCGTGACGCCTGCGGCCGTGAGAATGCTCGGGATGTTTGCCGCGGAAAGACTGGGTAGCTTCGACAGGCGGTCGGTGCGGCGCGTCCACTCGCCCAGCGCCACCAGAATTGCCGCGAGGACGCCGCCAAGAAATATGCGGACACGAGGCCCGATCAGACCTTGTTGAATCGTATAGCGCACCAGAAAAACGCCGCCGAGCGCCAATGCCACGCCGCCCACCCACACCACCCAGCGCGTGCCGAAGCGTTCCTCGAAACCGATCGGTTGCCGCGGTAGCGGAGGGGAGGGTGTGGCGATCGCTCGAGTTGCCGCCTGCGGCGGCGGTGTCGACGATGGTGGCTGAGAAATGATCGGCGCTGCGGCTTCGGGTTGGATGCCGGGTGGCGGTGCTGCCGCCGCTTGCGGGCCGGCGGCGCTGGTCGACCGCGAATGATGTTCCAGCAATTCCAGCCTTTGCTCGATGCGCCACACCAGGTTTGTGAGCCGGTTGACTTTGACCAGCGCGGCAACAGCAACGATGGGGAAAGCCAGAACTCCAAGAATGATTGCCGGGATTATCAGGTCGTCGGACATATGGATCGGGATCATGGTTTGGATTCTTTGGTGAAGTATGATCGGCCCGGAAAACAGGTTGTCCATTCCTGGCCACGTCCTGGGCGAGTTTTTCCCAGATCATAATCTGAAGAAAGTCACAGTCGACGAAAGCTTGGCCTAGCCCGCCCAAGCACTTTTGCGGTGCAAAAATTATTGCCTCGTGAGCCTACTCGCCAACGAGTATTTTGATTCCTTCAAGATAGCGCGCCTGCGCCGTCTCAGCCGGCCAAGGCTTGAGATAATCGCGCTCCATCGCGGCGGAAATCGGCGGCGGCTTGCCGAAGAACCGCCGCGCTTCGGCGGCTTCGAAACCGGCAAGCCGGGTCGCTTCCAGATAGGCTGCGCCGTGGTCGGCGAATTTGAGCAATGCAATCAATTCCGGCGACAATTGCGGTGGCAATCCGAAGCGGCGATGAATAGCCGCAAGCAGGCGGCGTTCGACCGCCTTATAGGCATCGCCGATCACGGCCTTGAACGGCGATATCATATCGCCGATCACGTATTCGGGGGCATCGTGCAGCAACACTGCGAGCCTGCGGCTGCGATCTAGCCGCGGCGCCCGGATGCGTGCCAGGGCCTCGACCAGGAGACAGTGCTGGGCGACCGAATAGATGTTGGGACCTTTGGTCTGTCCGTTCCAGCGCGCCACGCGAGCGAGGCCGTGCGCGATATCCTCGATCTCGATATCGAGCGGGGAAGGATCGAGCAGATCGAGCCGACGGCCGGACAGCATGCGCTGCCAGGCCCGGTCGGCGGCTGGCTTGGCTAAGCGTCGTGGCGGCACGCGCAAATTCCAGCGAATCGTTATGACTATGCCGACTGCGGCAAAAAACGCCAATCGCGGCGATGCGGACGGGAACTCGGGATGGCCGATTCAGTCACCGTCCAAGCTTTATGCAGGCCTCGTGGCGGTGGCACGTCACGAGATGGTCGTTGACCATCCCGACCGCCTGCATGAAGGCGTAAACGATGGTCGGTCCGCAAAACTTGAAGCCGCGCCGGGAAAGCTCTTTCGAGATTGCGCGCGAGATCGCGGTTTCCGCCGGCACCTGCGATGTACTTCGGTAGCGATTCACCTTGGGCTTGCCGTCGACGAAATCCCACAGCAGCTTGGAAAAGCCGGGGCCTTTCTCCATCGCATCGATCCAGGCGCGGGCGGACAGAACCGTCCCTTCGATCTTGGCACGATTGCGTACGATGCCCGCGTCCTGCATCAAGCGTTCGATTTTCGCCGGCCGGTAGCGCGCAATCTTCTCCGGCGCGAAGTCGTCGAAGGCGCGGCGAAAGTTCTCGCGCTTGCGTAGAATCGTGATCCAGGAGAGCCCGGCCTGAAATCCGTCGAGCATGAGCTTCTCGAACAGCGCGCGGTCGTCGTATTCGGGCACACCCCATTCCTGGTCGTGATAGGCGATGTAGACCGGGTCGTCCTTGGGCCATGGACAGCGCTTGATGATGTCGGCTTGTGTATCAGCGCTCATTCGGCGGCCTTGCTTCCCGCCGGAAAGGCAAAATGTGCCCAATCCGGCTTGACGAGTTCAATCAGGACGCCGCCGCCGAGAAGCGTCTCGCCGCGCGCCATCGCGTCCGCCACGCGGTCGAGCCGCAGTAATGCAACGCCGCGTCCCGCTGCCGCCGAGCCCATTATGCCGACCTGTCGTTCGCCCGCCAGCACCGCTACACCGGCCTCAGGGGCAGCGCCGGCATAGCGAATCGGCACCGCGCGCGTGCGGGCGATGCCGCGATGCTCCATCCGCGACACCACCTCCTGACCGACATAACAGCCCTTGTCGAAATCGACGCCGCCCAGTTGATCCATGTCGGCCTCGTGGGGAAAAGCGTCACCATAGCTGAAATCGAGCCCGCCGCGCGGCACCCCAAGAGCTATTCGGTGCGCCTCGTATTCGCCGGCGTCGACGAGGGACGCGCCGAGATCGGCTGCTGCTGCCGCGGCGAGATGCGGCGGCAGCATCACCCGCGTGCCGAGCGCCGGCAGTCGGGGATCGGCATAGCAGAGGCCATATTCGGTGCTGCTGTTCCCATCCCAGGCGGCCATCACGCCGAGCGCTTCGGACAGATCCTCGACGATGACCTTGGCGCGTAGCTTGTAGAGATTGAGCCTGTCGACCAGCATGGTGGTGAGCGCACGGGGAACATCGAGAAAGAAGCCGCCGCCATCTGCTGCGGGGGCCTCCGCTGCGATGAAATCGGCGATGATCTTGCCTTGCGGCGTCAGCAGCGCGCCGAAGCGGGGGGTGTCGACCGCAAGCTTGAGCATGTCAGCGGTCACGAGGCTCTGGAGAAAGCTTCGAGCGTCGTCGCCAACGACTTTGACCACGCCGCGGTCCGGGAGGAGAGCAGCCTTCATACCCTGGGCTTTCCAATATTGCTGAAATCTAGGGCAGATGCGGAGGTCCCTCAAGGACCGAACAGCCGGCCAGCCCAGCTTCACATCGCCCGTTGGCCAGAAATCTTGTGCATAGCTGGGATGTCGGCTCTCGAAAGCCTCTAGCTAAGACGGCAGAGTTCCTGCTTAAAATAAGATTGATTAGCAGCAAACAACAAAAACAAAAATGAGGGGGTGCCATGGAAACGTTGTTTAGTTGGCTTCTGATCGCCCTGGTGCCGTCGCTAGCGGCGGTTGCCTGGTTCATCTGGAATTCGGGAAATTTTGAAGACAAGGGCGGTTGGGAAAAGTTGCCCGATCGGTAGTTATTCCGGAATTTGAGCGCTGATCGCCAGCGAGAGGTTCGGCCGTGAGTGGGCTGCGCGTGTTCCCGGCCATCGATTGCCGACAGCCCAATCAATCGTTTTCGATAAACTGAAGTGCACCGGTCGGGAGCGACTGCTCTGCTTGGCTTTGTGCTGCCCTAATAGGCATTCAGGTAAGTTCTTCTCGAGAAGAACGTCAGCAGAATGATTTTCAGGTCGAGAAGCAGGGACCAATTATCGATGTAGTAGAGATCATGCTCGACACGACGCTGCATCTTGTCGAGCGTATCGGTCTCGCCTCGGTGTCCGTTGACTTGGGCCCAGCCCGTTATGCCCGGCTTGATGTTATGCCGGCGCGCGAACGGCAGGATTCTGCCCTCGAACATTTCGTTGTGGGCGGTCGCATGCGGTCGCGGCCCGACAATCGACATGTCGCCCATCAACACGTTGAATAGCTGCGGCAGTTCATCGATGTTGGTGCGGCGAAGAAGCCGGCCCACATGGGTGACGCGCGCGTCGCCGCGTGTCGCTTGCACGAAACGATCTTCCGCAGCGCACTTCATGGATCGGAATTTCAAGACGTGGATGATCGCTCTATTGTAACCGTGCCGCTTTTGCCGATAGAACACCGGGCCGCGCGTTTCCAGCTTGATGGCGATGGCCACCGCCACGAACAGCGGTGCGAGCAGGATAATTCCCACACACGCCGCAACGATATCGAAAGCCCGCTTGATGGCGCGGTCGAACCCGGACAAAGGCGGCCGCGAAACCTGCAGTGTTTTCAAGTCGCCCAGTTCGGCTATGCGCGACGTCCCGAAAAAATTGACCGTGCCGAGCGGCACCATGTGAACGTTGACCGGAAGCTCCGAAAGCCGACGCGCCAGTTCAGGCGCTGCCGCCAACTCCTCCTGCGAAGTCAGAATGACGATGTCGTCCGGGTGGGCGGTGCGGCAGAATTCGATCGTTCGACGCGCCACGCCGGTGTCGACCAGCGCAGAGTCGTCACGCCCTGTTTTGGCGTCGCGGTGGATTGGAAACGGCAGCCACGCAATACTGCGAACGCCTGCGGTCTTCACCAAGTCGGAAAATTGCGCGCGAAATTTCTCGTCGCCGATCAAAACGACGCGCCGAGCCTCGACCTGACCGGCCTGCATCGCCGATTGGAGCCAGAAGTAGAATACCGTCCGTGTGGCACATACGACGGAGCTTACGCCGACGACCTGAAAGAGGAATGTTCCACGCGAATATGCCTCGCCGAACTTCAGCAGAAACAGCGTCGAAACAAAAAACGAGAATGCAAGCGCCACAGCCCCCAGGCCGTTCCACAACAGCACATGCAGCGGCTGGCGCTGCACCTCAACGAACTGTCGAAACGCCGCCGAAATGATCGAGACGAGAGCCGCAATGTAAACCGCTGCAGATGCGTACTCGTTGACGTTGATCGGCGATCGGAGCGCCGCGTTATGATAAATCAAACTGGAAATGTAAGCGGCTACCGCGACGGCAACAAACTCCGCCGCGTGCACTTTGGCGACCACCGCGCCCAACCGCATCGCGTTCGGCTGTGCGGCTGACAGTGCGAGCGGGTGAGCCCGGCCTTCTTGTGAGGGACTGTTGACTGACATCGATGGCGCACACGCAGGCCCAAGGCAAATTAAATACTATTTGCCGCTTCAAAGGAAGCCTTAAGGTAAGCAAATCGTAAAGCCAAGTATTAAATTCTTGTGAATTCGCGGGCGGGGAACGAGAGGACCTGGATACCCGAACCAGATCGAATTAACGACTGAAAGTATAGCTCGATTGAAATCGTGTCGTCGCGGGTTGTTTTAGAATTATCCCAAATAGGGAGCCCAGCGGTTCGGGAATACTAAGATACCATTGAAGGATGTATACTTGGCTCCATTGAAGTCGCGCCGGTGATGTTTCCGCAACGTTCCACCTATTAACCGAGTTCAACCGACCGGCCGTCGCCACGCCAAAGGAGTTCGTTGCCGATAGCGGGGCTTTGTGCGCTTTCTGCGCGGCGGCCGAAAACCGCAGGCAGGCAGGGTTACTGTCGCGACAGTTCGACGGAGAATTCGCCATTGCGGATGCGGGGAGCGAGGTTCTCGGCATAACGCGCCGCGGCCTCTTCGCCATAGGTCGTGATCAACTCTGCGAGTGCGAGAAACAGCGAAGTCTGCGCCAGG
>DATJYT010000056.1:0-2110 GCA_035499475.1 Xanthobacteraceae bacterium
GGGTTGGCCGGGTCCTCGCCTTCGCGGCGACGAGCGACACGAAGCTAGAACAGCCCCACGATCCGGCCATCCGCCCCGATATCGATCGAATCCGCCGCCGGCACTTTCGGCAGACCGGGCATGGTCATGATCTCACCACAGATCGCAACCACGAACTCGGCGCCCGCCGACAGCCGGACTTCGCGCACGTTGATCGTATGATCGGTCGGCGCGCCCTTGGCGTCGGGATTGGTCGAGAAACTGTATTGGGTCTTGGCCATGCAGATCGGGAATTTGCCGTAGCCCATCGCCTCGAAATTGGCGAGCTGGTCGCGCACCGGCTTGTCCACGGAAATATCCTTGGCGCGATAGATCTGCTTGGCGATGGTGCGGATCTTTTCCAAGAGCGGCATGTCGTCGGGATAAAGGAATTTAAGCTTGCTCTTGCCGCTGTCGCAGACTTTGACCACGGCGCGCGCGACATTGGCCGCGCCTTCGCCGCCCATCGCCCAATGATCGGCCATCAGGGCTTCGACGCCGAGCGCCTTGCATTTTTCCTCGACCAGCTTGATCTCGGCCTCGCTGTCGGCGGAGAAGCGGTTGATCGAGATCACCGGCACGATGCCGAATTTCTGCACGTTCTCGACGTGACGCGCCAGATTGGCCATGCCGGCTTCGAGCGCCTTGAGGTTCTCGGCCTTGAGATCTTCCTTCTTGACGCCGCCGTGCATTTTGAGCGCCCGGATGGTCGCCACCAGCACCGCGCAGTCCGGCGCAATGCCGGCCTTGCGGCACTTGATGTCCATGAACTTCTCGCCGCCGAGGTCGGCGCCAAAGCCCGCTTCGGTCACGACGTAGTCGGCGAGTTTGAGCGCCGTGGTCGTCGCCAGCACCGAGTTGCAGCCGTGCGCGATATTGGCGAATGGCCCGCCGTGGATGAAGGCGGGCGTGCCTTCCAGCGTCTGCACCAGGTTCGGCGCCAGCGCCTCCTTGAGCAGCACGGTCATCGCGCCATGGGCCTTGAGATCGCCGGCGCGCACCGGTTTGCGGTCGCGCGTATAGGCGACGACGATGTTGCCGAGACGTTTTTTCAGGTCGTCGAGATCGCGGGCCAGGCAGAAGTTCGCCATCACCTCGGACGCCACCGTGATGTCGAAGCCGTCCTCGCGCGGGAAGCCGTTGGCGACGCCGCCGAGCGAGCCGACGATCGAGCGCAGCGCGCGGTCATTCATGTCGAGCACGCGCCGCCAGGCCACGCGCCGCTCGTCGATGCCGAGCCCGTTGCCCCAATAGATGTGATTGTCGAGCATTGCGGCCAGCAGATTGTTTGCCGAGGTGATGGCGTGGAAGTCGCCGGTGAAGTGAAGATTGATGTCTTCCATCGGCACCACCTGCGCATAACCGCCGCCGGCGGCGCCGCCCTTCATGCCGAAGGACGGCCCGAGCGACGGCTCGCGGATGCACAACATGGCTTTCTTGCCGATGTAATTGAGCGCGTCGGTGAGACCGACCGTCGTCGTCGTCTTGCCTTCGCCGGCTGGGGTCGGATTGATGGCGCTGACCAGGACGAGCTTGCCGTTCGGCTTGCTCTGCAGCGATTTCACGAAATCCATCGACACCTTGGCCTTGTAGTGGCCGTAAGGCTCGAGATTTTCCGGCGCGATGCCGAGCTTTTCCTTGGCGATATCGATGATCGGCCGCTTCTTGGCGGCCTGCGAGATTTCGATATCGGACTTCGGCGACTGGTGTTGCGAGGCGGGCATGTTGGACGATCCATTAAGCGTGAGAGTGAACGAGTTCCCGGTCTTTTCAGATTGTCATGCCCGCGAAGGCGGGCATTGCTGCGGTGATTACTGGGTCCCAGCTTTCGCGGGGACGACAGCGAGGGTCATGTGAATCTGGCTTTCACGGCGAGATTGGCAGTCTTCGCCCACTCGCCGGCCTCGATCTTTTTGCCGTCGGCGGGCTGCACGCGCGTGACCTTGAAGCGCCCATCGGCGCACACCACGGTGAAGCTGTCCGCGTCCACTGCGGCAATCTCGCCGAGCTTGCCGGCAATGCCCTTGGGGTCCTTGGCCGGCAACGGCTTGGCATCGAAGATTTTCAACTGCTTGCCGTCGAGCGTGGTCCA
>DATJYT010000057.1:0-12584 GCA_035499475.1 Xanthobacteraceae bacterium
CAGCAGGACGCCATGGGGGTCTCGTCGCGCGACGTCATCCTGCCGGTCGTGCCGATGTTCCATGCCAATTGCTGGGGGCTCGCGCTCACCACCCCGATGGTGGGCGCCACCATGGTGATGCCTGGGGCGAGGCTCGACGGCGCCTCGATCTACGAATTGCTCGATACCTACCGTGTCACCTTCACGGCGGCGGTGCCGACGGTGTGGCTGATGCTGCTGCAGCATCTCGAAGCCAACAATCTGAAGCTGCCGTATTTGAAAAAGGTCGTCATCGGCGGCTCCGCCTGCCCGCGTGCCATCACGCAGAAATTCCAGGACGTGTATGGGGTCGAGGTCTGTCACGCCTGGGGCATGACTGAGATGAGCCCGCTCGGCACGCTCGGCTCGATCAAGCCGGATTACGCCGCGCTCGAGGGTGAGGCCAAGCTCGACGTTCAGGTGAAACAGGGCCATCCGCCATTCATGGTCGAGATGAAGATCACTGACGACCGCGATCGCGAGCTGCCGCGCGACGGCAAGGCGTTCGGCCGCCTCAAGGTGCGCGGGCCGTCGGTGGCGCGCGCTTATTTCAAGGAGGACGGCGGCGTGCTCGACCGGTCAGGCTTCTTCGATACCGGCGATGTCGCGACGCTCGACCGCTACGGCTACATGCAGATCACCGACCGCTCCAAGGACGTCATCAAGTCTGGCGGCGAATGGATTTCCTCGATCGAGATCGAGAACCTCGCGGTCGGCCATCCCAAAGTCGCGGAAGCGGCGGTGATCGGCGTGCGGCATCCGAAATGGGACGAGCGGCCGCTTCTGGTGCTCGTGCTCAAGGAAGGCCAGAAGGCCACCAAGAGCGAGATGCTGTCTTTCCTCGAAGGCAAGATCGCCAAGTGGTGGATGCCAGACGACGTGGTTTTCGTCGCCGAGATTCCCCATACCGCGACCGGCAAGATCCAGAAGATGGCGCTGCGCGAGCGCTTCAAGGATTACGTGCTGCCGACCGTTGCCGCGTGAAAATTGCAGTCCGCGGGCGACAACACGCCCGGTTGATGCCGCAGGTCAGACCTGCGCCTGGCGCATAAAGTTTTCGTGATTTTCGGGCCGTTTATGGTTAACGGACCCTGAAACATTTTCGACCGCGGCGAATTGGCTCTTTTGGCTGCGTCAAAAATACTCTCCCAATAACACATTGCTGCCGCAAAGATTTATCGGGCGTTGTGTGTCCCATAATGGTCACAATTGATCGGTCAAAGCCGACTTGGCTCCAGTCTATGGAGCCCAATTCACCCATCCCATCAACAACGAATAGGCAGATCATGGCTTGTAATAGCCTGATGAAGCTTGTCTTTGCTTGCGCTCTTGTTGCTTCTTCTATTGGACTTCCTTTGGCCGCCTCGGCGCAATCCGGAGTAGCGTCCATCTACGCTTATTCCGGCGAGCGTACCGCAAGCGGCGAACGCGCCAACCCGCACGGGCTTACGGCTGCTCATCGCAGCCTGCCGTTCGGCACGATGGTTAAGGTCACCAGCAACCGCACGGGACGTTCCGTGGTGGTGCGCATCAACGATCGCGGGCCGTTCGTTCGCGGCCGCGTGATCGACGTCACCCCCGCGGCGGCGCACCAGCTTGGTTTCTCCGGTCTGACGCCGGTGACCCTCGAAGTCGTCGGGCGCAGTTGATCGGCCAAACGCTCGTTTGCGAGGCCAGCAAGCGAGATCAATAGACGAAGCAGGAAACCGCGGGAGGCTTTGGCCTCCCGCATTTTTTTTGGCCAAAGCCAAGTCTTCGGGCAAAGCAAGTCTTTGGCCAAAGCCACGTCGACGCCGGGATGAAAAATTTCATCGAAATGGTTCAGCGTTGTTAACCCTTTACGGCTCCGGCCATTCGACGATCCGTAAGACTTCGCGCCTACAACGCCACGAAGGGCGCAACCGCTTAGGCGCCGGATCGAGGCAGCGCAAAACCGATGGACGACCGCCGAGCCCTCAAGCGCACCGTTGTGCGTCGCAACGCGAAAATCATCGTGCCACGCCGCTCGCCCGTGATTCATTGCACGGTGCAGGACATCACAGGCGCCGGCGCCTGCCTCGTGCTCGCCAATACCTTTGGCGTGCCGCAAACCTTCGAGCTGACGTTCGAACACGGCCGCACGCGGCGGCCTTGCCGCGTGGTCTGGCGCACTGACGACCGGCTGGGGGTCGCCTTCGCGGAAGCGGAGGGGAAGACGGACGCGCCGACCGAGGCGGCCACCGAAGAGACGCCGGCTGAGAAGGCCGAGGCCTGATCTCTAAAACTCCGCCACGGCGCGGATCATTCGCTCGATATCTTCCGGCCGCGACAAGCGGTGATCGCCGTCCTTCACCAGGGTCAGCACGACGTCGTCGCTGGCCAGCCGCGACACCAGTTCAACGGCGTGCCGCCACGGTACATCGGGGTCCTCGACGCCCTGGAGAATACGCACCGGGCAACCAGTCTCGATCATGCCGCCAAGGAGGAGATGATTGCGTCCCTCCTCGATCAACGCCCGCGTGACGAGATAAGGCTCGGGCGAATATTGCGACGGCCGCTTCCAGACGCCGGTTTCCTCAAGCTCGCGCTTAATCTGCGGCGTGAACCGCTTCCACATCAGTTCTTCAGTGAAATCGACAGCGGGCGCGATCAACACGACACCGGCGACCGATGCGGCCTCACCCGCCGTCCCGGCCTCGGCTGGCGGATCAGAAGAAGGCGCGGACCGGCGCTGCAACGCGCGGATCAGAAGCAAAGCGAGCCAGCCGCCCATGGACGAGCCAACGAGAATTTGCGGTCCGCGGCAGAACGCATCGAACACTGCAAGACTATCGGCGAGCCAGCGGCCGATCGTGCCGTCCGTGAACGCACCCTGCGACTCGCCATGGCCCGAATAGTCGAAGCGCACGCAGCCACGTCCGGCCTTAGCCGCCCACTGTGCGAGCGCTTCGGCCTTGGTGCCTTTCATGTCGGATTTGTAGCCGCCCAGCCAGAACAACCCGGGCGCGGCGCCGGCCTGCGCGCGCACGGCGATGCCGCGCTTGTCGTTGCCGTCGCCAATGTGCAGGAATTTCAGGCTGTTATCGTTCATCGGACTAACGCGTCGATGGCGCTGCGGAGCGCCGCAAGGTGACGGACCATAAAGCATGACGTCGCCTGTTTCGTCACGCCGATACGCGCATTGTCGTTGACTTGCAGCGAAAAACTCCCGATTCTGCGCACTTGTTGCAACCACACAGGAGACAAAACCCATTCGTCGCCCCATCAGAACCGCGCAGCCCGCCCCCAAGGACGGTCCGCGCATCAACGAGGAGATCCGCGTTCGCGAGGTTCAACTCATCGACAAAGACGGCGCCAACAAGGGCGTCACCGAGATCGGCGCCGCCATTGCGATGGCGCAGGAGGCCGGGCTCGATCTGGTCGAGATCGCTCCGAATTCAGTCCCACCGGTCGCCAAGATTCTCGACTACGGCAAATACAAATATCAGGCGCAGAAAAAAGCCGCCGAGGCGCGCAAGAAACAGAAGGTCGTCGAGATCAAGGAGATCAAGCTCCGGCCGATGATCGATCATCACGACTACGATGTGAAGATGCGCTCCATGGAGCGGTTTTTTCAGGAAGGCGACAAGGTCAAGGTGACGCTGCGGTTCCGCGGCCGCGAGATGGCGCACCAGGACCTCGGCTACAAGCTGCTCGATCGGGTCAAGCTCGACACCGCGAAGATCGCCAAGATCGAGCAGGAACCACGCTTCGAAGGCCGCCAGGTGGTGATGGTTTTGGCGCCCCGATAGCCCTTTCGGCGCAGGAAACGTGCCGATTGCCATAAACAGTGACCTCTGTCATAACCGCGCCCTCCCGCCGCCCGGCTGACAAGGGCTGCCGTGGCGGCGGCGACGTGCTCACGCACAATCCGCTCGTGACGAGCATATCGGCTGGGCCGGGCTTGACGCCCTATGGCCCGCCGCCAAAGGAGAGCCAAATGCCCAAGATCAAGACCAAGTCGGGCGCTAAAAAGCGCTTCAAGGTAACGGCCGGAGGCAAGGTCCTTTACGCCCAGTCCGGCAAGCGCCACGGCATGATCAAGCGCACCAAGAAGCAGATCCGCCAGTTGCGCGGCACCAACGTGCTGTTCAAGACCGACGGCGACAACATCAAAAAGTACTTTTTGCCGAACGGCTGATGCGCCGCCTTCGCGGCCTCCCGTTCCGGTAATCGTCATCTTCAAGGAGATCAGCCATGGCACGCGTCAAGCGCGGCGTCACCACCCATGCCAAGCACAAGAAGGTCCTCAAAGCCGCCAAGGGCTATTACGGCCGGCGCAAGAACACGATCCGCATCGCCAAGCAGGCGGTGGAGAAGGCCAACCAATATGCCTTCCGCGACCGCAAGCGCCGCAAGCGCACGTTTCGCGCGCTGTGGATTCAGCGCCTCAACGCGGCGGTGCGTCCGTTCGGCCTCAACTACAGCCGCTTCATCGCCGGTCTGAGCAAGGCCGGCATTGTGGTCGACCGCAAGGTGTTGTCGGATCTCGCGATCCGCGAGCCGGCGGCATTCGAGGCGATCGTTGGCCAAGCCAAGTCGGCGCTCGCGTAACCTCTTCGTCATGCCCGGCCTCGTGCCGGGCATCCACGGCTTCCCTCGCGGCGCAAGACGTGGATGGCCGGGACAAGCCCGGCCATGACGCCGACAGGAATGAAGGCGTCATGATTGATCCCGCCTATATCCAGCGCATGGCGCGGTACAATCGCTGGCAGAACGAAAATCTCTATGGCGTTGCCGACCGGTTGAGCGAAGAGGACCGGCGTCGCGAGCGCGGCGCGTGGTTCGGCTCGATCCACAAGACGCTCAGCCACATTCTATGGGCCGACAATTCCTGGATGAGCCGCTTCACCGACCTGCCGCGGCCGCAGGCGGGCATTCCGGAATCCGTGTCGCTGTATCCCGATTGGGAAAACCTGAAGTCGGAGCGTTCAGCCTTCGACCAAAAGATGCTCGATTGGGCCGATTCGGTCCAGTCATCATGGCTCGCCGAAGAACAGACCTACTATTCGGGCGCGACCAAACGCGAATGGACGCGGCCGCGCTGGGTTCTGGTGACGCATATGTTCAATCATCAGACTCACCATCGCGGACAGGTTCACGCAATGCTGACGCAGGCCGGCGGCCGGCCAAGCGACACCGATCTGCCGTTCATGCCGGATTGATCCAAAGAACGATCACATGACCGAAACCGCCCAGCTTGAGCAGAAGATTCTCGCCGAGGTCGCTGCCGCCGGCGACGAAGCGGCGCTGGAATCCGTGCGCGTCGCCGCGCTCGGCAAAAGCGGCTCGATCACAGCGCTCCTCAAGACGCTCGGCGCATTGCCGCCGGACCAACGCAAGACCCAAGGGCCGCTCATCAACGGCCTCAAGGACCGCGTCAACGCCGCGCTCGCCGCGCGCCGCGACGCCTTCAAGAGCGCGGCGCTCGAAGCGCGCCTGAACACCGAGAGCGTCGACGTCACGCTGCCGGTGCGCGAAACGCCGGCCGAGACCGGCCGCGTGCATCCGATCACCCAGGTGACCGACGAGTTGACCGTGATCTTCGCCGATATGGGCTTTGCCGTCGCCGAAGGCCCTGACATCGAAACCGACGACTACAATTTCACCAAGCTCAATTTCCCGGAAGACCATCCGGCGCGGGCGATGCACGACACCTTCTTCTTCAATCCGAAGCCGGACGGCACGCGGCTGTTGCTGCGCACCCACACCTCACCGGTCCAGGTGCGCACCATGCTGACGCAGAAGCCGCCGATCCGCGTCATCATTCCGGGCCGCACCTATCGCTGCGATTCGGACCAGACCCACACGCCGATGTTCCACCAGGTCGAGGGCCTCGTCATCGACAAGGGGTCACATCTCGGCCACCTGACATGGATCCTCGAAGAATTCTTCAAGGCATTCTTCGAGGTCGACCGCGTCGGCATGCGGTTTCGGCCGTCGTTTTTCCCGTTCACCGAGCCGTCGCTCGAAGTCGACATCCAATGTCGCCGCGACAAGGGCGAGATCCGCTTCGGCGAAGGCGAGGATTGGATGGAAATCCTCGGCTGCGGCATGGTGCACCCGAACGTGCTGCGGAATTGCGGCCTCGATCCCGACGAATATCAAGGTTTCGCCTGGGGCATGGGCATCGATCGCCTTGCCATGCTGAAATACGGCATGTCGGACCTGCGCGCGTTCTTCGAAGCCGACGTCCGCTGGCTCTCGCACTACGGCTTCCGTCCGCTCGACTGGCCGACGCTGGCGGGGGGATTGAGCTCGTGAAGCAATTCCCTCCCCCGCTTGCGAGGGAGGGTTAGGGAGGGGGCCAGCGGCCCCGTCGCAACCCGTGACCGTCGAAGTTCTGAAAAAACCTGTTTGGCGCGTGAAGGCGGAAACCCGGCGACGGGCCCGTTCTTTACGGACAAATTCCACGAGAGCCGAACAAATAGTTTGGCGGACCGTCCGCGCCAATCGCTTAAATGGCGTTGGCTTTCGCCGTCAAACGCCGATAGGACCTTATATTGTCGATTTTGCTTCTCATTCGGCAAAACTCATTATCGAACTGGACGGCGGACAGCACTACGACACCGCGCATGAAGTCCGTGACGCAAAGCGCGACAAATTTCTGCGCTCCAAAGGATTTCGCGTGCTGCGATTCAGCAACCACGACGTGATGACCAACCTTGAGGGAGTCTGGACCGTCATCGCTGCGGCAATCGACGAGGCCGTTGCCCCCTCCCTTCCCTCCCCCGCAAGCGGGGGAGGGTTAGCCAATGCATCGTCGGACGTTGGGACGAGACCTCGAATAGCCGAGGATTCTCGCCGATGATGAAATTCACCCTCGCCTGGCTCAAGGAGCATCTCGACACCGATCACACGCTCGGCGAGATCACCGACAAGCTGACCATGATCGGGCTCGAGGTCGAACGCATCGAGGACAAGGCGAAGGAGCTGGCGCCGTTCGTCATCGCGCGCGTCGTCGAAGCAAAGCAGCATCCCAATGCCGACCGGCTGCGCGTGTGCATGGTCGATACCGGCGACGGCAAGCCGATCCAGGTGGTGTGCGGCGCGCCGAATGCGCGTACCGGCATGAAGGGCGTGTTCGTGCCGCCCGGCGCCTACATCCCTGGCAAGGACATGACGCTCCAGGTCGGCACCATTCGCGGCGTCGAGAGCCGCGGCATGCTGGTGTCGGAATTCGAGCTCAAGCTTTCCGACAATCACGAAGGCATCATCGATCTGCCGGAGGATGCGCCGGTCGGCGCGAACTTCGCGCAATGGGCGGGCCTCGACGATCCGATGATCGAGATTAACCTGACGCCTAACCGCGCCGACTGCGCCGGCGTCCACGGCATCGCGCGCGATCTCGCTGCCGCCGACATGGGCAAGTTCAAGGATCCCGGTATCAAGCAGATCAGGGGGGAGTTCCCGTGCCCGGTCGGCGTGACCATCGAAACGCCGGAGCTTTGTCCCGCCTTTGCGCTGCGCCTCGTGCGCGGCGTCAAGAACGGCCCGTCACCCGAATGGCTGCAAAAGCGCCTCACCGCGATCGGGCTGCGCCCGATCAACGCGCTGGTCGATATCACCAACTTCATGACCTACGACCGCGGCCGTCCGCTGCATGTGTTCGATGCCGCGAAAGTGCGCGGCGATCTCACGGTGCGCCGTGCCCGGTCGGGCGAGACCCTGCTCGCGCTCGACGGCAAGACCTATGCGCTCGACGAGACGATCTGCGTCATCGCCGACGAGAACGGCGTCGAATCGCTCGCCGGCATCATGGGCGGCGAGATGAGCGGCTGCTCGAACGAAACAACCGACGTACTGATCGAATCCGCGCTCTGGAACGAGGCCAACATCGCGCGCACCGGCCGCACGCTCGGCATCAATTCGGACGCGCGCTACCGCTTCGAGCGCGGCGTCGATCCGGCTTTCATGCTGCCGGGGCTGGAGCTTGCGACGCACATGGTGCTCGAACTGTGCGGCGGCGCGCCGTCGGAGATCACCGTTGCCGGCAGCGCCGAGGCTGCCGAGCGCGTCATCGATTTCCCGCTGTCGGAAATCAAGCGTCTGGCCGGCATCGTCGTGCCGTTGCCGGAAACGCGTCGCGTGCTGGAGCGTCTGGGCTTCTTCGTCGCCGGCCAGGGCGAGCGTATCAAAATCGCGGTGCCGTCGTGGCGCGACGACGTCGAGGGCAAGGCCGACATCGTCGAGGAAGTGGTGCGCATCCTCGGCGTCGATCGCGTGCCGCCGACGCCGTTCGACCGCGGCGAGGCGCCGCGCAAGCCGGTCCTCACGCCGATCCAGGTCCGCACCCGCAAGGCCAAGCGCGCGCTCGCCGCGCGCAATCTCGTCGAAGCGGTGACCTGGTCGTTCATCGCCAAGGCGCAGGCCGACCTGTTCGGCGGCGGCAAGCCGGAGCTCGCGCTCGCCAATCCGATCGCGGCGGACCTTTCCGACATGCGGCCGAGCCTCATTCCGGGACTGACAGCCGCGGCGCAGAAAAATGCCGATCGCGGCTTCCCCGATGCCGGCTTGTTCGAGGTCGGGCAGATCTTTCGCGGCGACCAGCCGCAGGACCAGTTCACCGCCGCCGCCGGCGTAAGGCGTGCGCTCGCCAAGCCGTCCGGCATCGGCCGCCACTGGACGAAACGCGACGGCGAGGTCGATGCTTTCGACGCCAAGGCAGATGCGCTCGCGGTGCTAACCGCGGCCGGCGCGCCGCCGCAGGCGCTGCAAATCGTGCCGGGCGGCCCGGCGTGGTTTCATCCCGGCCGTTCCGGGACGATCCAGATCGGACCGCAGAATGTGCTCGGCCATTTCGGCGAGCTGCATCCGCGCGCGCTCGAAGCGCTCGACGCCGACGGCCCGCTGGCCGCCTTCGAGGTCATCCTCGAGCGCATCCCCGAGCCCAAAGCCAAAGCCACGCGCGCCAAGGCCGTGCTTGAATTGTCGCCGTTCCAGCCGGTCGAGCGCGACTTCGCCTTCGTGGTCGAGCGCAATGTGAAAGCCGCCGACCTGGTGCGCGCGGCGCAAACCGTCGATCGCAAGCTGATAAGCGGCGTCAGCGTGTTCGACGTGTACGAAGGAACCGGCATCGAGCCCGGCAAGAAGTCGATCGCCATCGCCGTCACCATCCAGCCGCGCGACAAGACCATGACCGATGCGGAGATCGAGGCGCTGGCGGCAAAGATCGTCGCCGAAGTCGGCAAGCGCACCGGCGGCGTGCTGCGGGCTTAGTCCCGGAGACTTCAGTTCAGACTGGGACGAGAAGGTCGAGGGGGACTTTCAGAGCGTCGGCAATGAGTCGCAACGCTGCGGCAGTGCCTTTCCGTCTTCCAGTTTCGACATCCGAAATATAGCCTTGGCTTAGATTCGTTTTGAATGAGAGATAGAGTTGGGTCACATCGCGCCATTCGCGCAACACCCGCACCGGATTTTCTCCATCGGCCAAGCGATCAACCACAGGCTTCGGCAAGAGAGGCGCACCTTCGGCAATTTCCTTACGCGCGCGCGCGATCAGCCGCGCCGTGCCGGCGTCCTCGTCCGCCTCTGCTGCCTTGCTGGCGAGCGCTTCATACTCCTTCCGAGGAAGGATCGCGACTTCTCCACGGGGCGTCTTCTGAAAACGAACATTCATGACCTGCCTCAATCGTAGATCTCACGTCGATGTCCCACGGCCGCAACAACTATCGCACCGTCCTTTTCATAGAAAATTACTCTCCAATCGCCCACTCTTAAACGCAGTTCATCGCGGCCTCGAAGACGTCTGACGTCGCCTTTGCCGCTGGCGGCAAACTGCGCCAGCTTGTTGTCGATACGCTTACGAACATCCGATCCGAGCTTGACCCACTGCCGCGTACTCGCGGGTATGAAAACGATCGGCTTCATACATCAATATCGCGGTTCGCGATAATTAAATCAAGCGTCTTATGTGGACAGTGATCACCGCCGTTCTTCGCCCACAATGCTTGGCGTACCCTGCGTTCGCGGCGACGAGCCGGTTGTCATGGGCTGCCGCTGGACGCGGCTGGGCTTTCCTTTGCGCTTCATAGGCTCCGTCGCCGCTTCCGGCTCGGGCTTGAGACCGCCGAGCCGGCGCAACACCGCATCCGCGGCGCGCTCGCCGGATTCCCAGGCGCCGCCGACCGTACCCCACAGCGTCTCGTGCGCGGCCTCGCCGGCAAACCAGATCGTATCGTTCACCGGCTCCATGATGATGCGCCGCGCGATCTGGCCGCCCGGCACCGCCGCAGAGGCGGCGCCGCGCGCCCACCGATCGTCGTTCCAATGGGTCGCGTGGGTGCGCCCGATCGCCTTCTTCACGTCGGCGCCGTAGAGCCGCGCAAGCCATTCGGCGGCGAAGTCGATCATCGCCGCGTCGCCTTGCGCCGAGAGAGCGCGGCCGAACGAACCTCCGACATCGACCATGCAGAGCGGCGTGCCGGACACGTTGGCGAGCAGCGCCGCCGTGTGGGTATCAGTCGATTTTTCGAAAACGAGATCGTCGGTTTCGAGCCCGAGCGGATTGCCCTTGAGCTCGAGCGCGATGTGATCGTAGCTGCCGAGCGACAGCCGGCCGAACACGTCGACGTTGCGATGCGGCAGTTCCGGCGTGAACTGAATGCCGCCCGCCGCGATGGCGCCGGTCGATGCAGTGACGATGACGGCCCGCGCCGTGAGCGTGCCCTTCGCGGTTTCCACCCGCAGCGCGCCTCGGGTGTCGATCGATTTGACCGGCGTTGAGAGCTGCACCGGGATGCCGGCAGCGAGCGCCGCGAGCAGCGTGCCGAAACCCTGCCGGCAGAACGCGGCGCTGCTGCGCTCGGCGCCGCGCGACAGATCGACGGTGGAGACCTGCGTCAAATCCTTGGTGCAGCCGAACGGACCAAGCTCGAATTCGATGGTTGCTTTCCAATCAGCCAAATCATTCGGCAGCATCTGCTCGCACGGCACGTCGGCCCTACGCGCGGCATCGGCTATGGCGCGCGTGGCGCGCACTTCCGCCGCCAGAAAATCCTCGAGTTCGCCCTCGCGCGCATTGCGTCGGCCGATGCGCACGATCTGGCTCGGCGGCGCCGGATAGACCTCGATGCCGCGCCGCGGCGCGAGCTTGATCAGCGGATTGAGATCCGGCGAATAGATCCAATGCGCGCCGAGGTCATAAGGCACGCCGAAGGCGTGCGCGTCAGTAATGCAGCGGCCGCCAACATGATCGGACGCCTCGAGCAGCACGAAGCGCCGTCCGGCGGCAGCAAAACGGCGCGCCGCAGCAATCCCCGCAGCGCCCGCTCCGACGATGATGACCTCGATTGCGCCCGACGTCGCCGGCGCCGGCGCGGCGATAGCCGGGCGCGCCGCGAACGCGGCCGAAGCGGCCAGGAACGAGCGGCGGCTGAAGCGCAAACCTGTCTCGCGCGGCATGGTTTCCGGTTACTTGCGGCGTGCCACGGACGGCCCGAATGACAGTGGCAGGAGGCGTCGAGGTTAAGCTTGTATCAACGATCGCGGCAATCGTGTGAACCAAAACGCAATGGACTTCAAATAAAATGCTGGCCAACAAGGACGCGGCGAAACCGCGCGATGTGGCTGGGAGGCCCCATGAGCAGGATGCGCGACGCCATCGGGCGTTTCATTGCCCGTTATCTCCAGAACCCGGTGCGCGGCTATGAGCCGTTCACGCCGAGCGACCCCGACGCACTGCAGCAGTCGCTCGCGCCCGGCGACGTTCTTCTCGTCGAAGGCAACAACCGTATTTCCGGCGTCATCAAATATCTCACCCAATCGACATGGTCGCATTCGGCGCTCTATGTCGGGCCGATCGAAGGCCGCACGACCATCGACGGCGAACCGCACGTGCTGGTCGAAGCCAATGTCGGCGAGGGCGTCGTGTCGGCGCCGTTGTCGAAATATTTCCGCTTTCACACCCGCATCTGCCGGCCGGTGGGCCTTACGCCGCCGGACTGCGCGACGGTGTGCGCTTACGCGGTCGCCCGTATCGGTTTCGCCTACGACCTCAAGAACATCATCGACCTGATGCGCTATCTGTCTCCGCTACCCGTGCCGCAGCGCTGGCGGCGGCGCATGATCGCGCTCGGCTCCGGCGACCCATCGCGGCTGATCTGCTCGGCGCTGATCGCCGACGCTTTCAGCGCCGTGCGCTATCCGATCCTGCCCAAGATCACGTTGGCGCGCAGCCTGCAGGCGCTCGAGCAGATTCTCGAGATTCGCCATTCTTCGCTGTACTGCCCGCGGGATTTCGATATTTCGCCCTATTTCAACGTGGTGAAGCCCACCATCGCGCGCGGCTTCGACTACAAGGCGCTGAACTGGGCCGACATCCCGCACACGCCGGACGGCGCTCCGCGCCTTATTCCGCAGCTTGCCGATGCGGACGACGGCGTCGTGACCGCCTGAGCGCCACTTGTGCCGGTTGACCGGCGTCGCTACCTCTGCTTTTCGCGGAGGATGCGATGCTCGAAGATGCCTTCAACGCATTGACGCAGATGTTTTCGCCGCCGCTGCGCGCGGTGCTGTGGCGATCGATCGGGCTTGCGCTCGTGCTGATC
>DATJYT010000058.1:0-6827 GCA_035499475.1 Xanthobacteraceae bacterium
GGGCTCAAGGTGCTCACGTCGCTCGGGGGCCGCAGCCAAGAGACGTTGGCGCGGGCCAAAGCCGCCGGCTTGGCGGGGGCAAGCGATGAGGAAATCGCATCGTCCGATTTCATCCTGTCGATTCTGCCGCCAGGCGATGCGGTATCGCTTGCCGAACGCCTGATACCGGCGCTCAAGGCCAGCAACAGCAAGCCTGTCTACGTCGATTGCAATGCCATTAATCCGGCGACGGTGGATCGCGTCGCCGCGGCCATCGCGCCGACCGATTGCGCGTTCGTCGATGCCGGCATCATCGGCTCGCCGCCCAAGCCCGGTGACGCCGGGCCGCGCTTCTATGCCTCCGGCCCCGCGGCGCCGCGGTTTGCGACGTTACGCGATTACGGGCTCGATATCCGTTTGTTGGACGGCGCGATGAGCGCCGCATCGGCGCTGAAAATGTCCTATGCGGGCATCACCAAGGGCACGCAGGCGATAGGCGCGGCGATGATGCTGGCGGCGGTTCGCGCCGGTTCGTCCGACGAACTCTTCAAGGAGCTGCAATCGAGCCAGAAGGAAATGCTCAACTGGTTCAAGCGCGCCTTGAACGCGATGCCACCGAAGGCCTATCGCTGGGTGGCGGAAATGCACGAGATCGCGGACTTCGTCGGCGACGATCCCGCAGCGCATGAGCTCTACGAAGGCGCCGCGCATTTCTACGAACGCATCGCCGCAGATTTCGACGCGGATAGAAAAAGTGTGGCCGCGCTGACGGCTTTCCTCGGCAAGGACGCGCCGAAAAGCTGATCGTGCCGCCGAAGCCGACTCCCGACGGCGCCGCTACCGGTTGAGCCAGCGCCGGGCGAAGCCGAGAATGCCCTGCGGCAGGAAGATGATCATCACGATGAAGACGATGCCGAGCGGGATCAGGTAGGGAAACTGATCGCCGAATACTCGCGACAAAAGCTCGCGCATGAGCTGAAAGAATCCGGCTCCGACAATCGGTCCGACCAGTGTGCCGATGCCGCCGATGACGTTGAAGATCACGGTATCGCCCGAGGTGATGAAGTATACGAAATCAGGCGCGGCAAACTGATTCTGGATGGCGTAGAGCACGCCTGCCAACCCGGCAAACAGACCGGACAGCATCACCGCAACGATCTTGTAGCGCTGCACCGGATAGCCGATTGCGCGGGTGCGTGCCTCGTTCTCACGGATCGATTGCAGCACCATACCAAACGGCGATTGCGTCACGCGGCGCAGGAACAAGTATGACGCCGTCACCACCGCAAGCACGAACCAGTGCATGGTCGTCGAGGTGAAGCGCGCGTCATAAAGAAACGGGATCGACAGGTGCGGCCGGGTGAAGATCAGGCCGTTCTCGCCGCCGGTGACCGGCGTCCAGGTGAAGATGATGACGTAGAAGATCTGGCTGAAGATCAGCGTCGTGATGGCGAAATAGATGTCGCGCAGCCGGGTCGAGAAATAGGCGACGAAGAGCGCCGCGCCCGCGGCGCCGGCAAGTCCGAACAGGATGGCAAGCCACAGGTTCGGCGGGCTCACGAGCAGAAGCGCGGCGGCCGCGAAATACATGCCGAGCCCGAAAAAGGCCGAATGGCCGAATGACACCATGCCGGTGTAGCCGATCAGCAGATCGGACGACATCGCCAGCAGGCCCCAGATCAGCACTTCGGTGACAAAGCGGCGCCAGAATTCCGGCAGGAAAAGTGGTGCCACGATCAGAACCGCCATGACCGCGCAAAAGCCGATCCAATAAAGCGCGGTGTGGCTCAATTTCGCTCTTTTGAGCGGCATCGGACGGTCGATTGGCGCGGTTGTCATCGCATCGCCGTTGCGAACAAGCCGGTGGGCCGGAACAACAGCGTGAGGATCAGTACGACGAACGAGACGATCACCGCCTGCGATGGGTCGACCCAAATCGCCGCATAGGCTTCCAGCAAACTGATGAAGATCGCGGCGACGATCGAGCCGCCGAGATTGCCCATGCCGCCGACCACGACAACGATGAAGGCCTTGAGCACCCAGTCGAGGCCCATGGTGTGATTGACGCCGCCGAGAGGCCCAAAGAGCACGCCGCTTGCCGCCGCCATTCCGGCGCCGAGCGCAAATACGCCGGTGTAGACAAGCGGCACCGGAATTCCCATCGCCTGCGCCATCACCCGGTCTTGCGTGGTGGCGCGGATCCAGATGCCGAACTTGCTGTATTTGAGGAACAGCCAGAAGCCGCCGATGATCGCGGCCGACAGCGCGGCGATGACGATGCGGTACCAGGGATATTGCAGGTAGAACAGTGTGAAATAGGTTCCGAGCGGTTCGGGAATCTTCCGCTGCACCGGACCGAACTGCCACAGTGCGTAGTTCTGCAACACCAGCGAAACGCCGAACGTGACCAAGATGGTGTTGAGCGGATCGCGCCCGATCAGCGGCCGCAGCGTGACGATCTGCAACGCTGCGCCAAAAATAGCGACGATGATCGCGGAGGCAAAGAGGCCGAGCCAAAAGCTCCCGGTCGCGGTGATGACGATGACTCCGATATAGGCGCCGAGCATGAACAATTCGCCGTGGGCGAAGTTCACCACGTCGAGAATGCCGAAGATCAGCGTCAGGCCGGACGCGATCAGCGCAAGGATCATGCCGGTGACGATCCCGTTCACCGTCTGGATGATGATGAGATCGATCGGAATGGAGTGAATGAAGTGGCTGATCGCGTCCATCGCTCACACGCCCAGATATTGCTTGATGACCGCGTCATTGACGTCGATTTCGGACGCCGCGCAATGATGGCGCACGCTGCCCTTCTCCATGATGTAGACTCGCTGGCTCGAGGCAAGCGTCAGCGGCACGTTCTGCTCGACCAGCAGGATTGCGACGCCTTCCTGGTGCAGCACCTCGATGATCTGCCCGATCTGCGACACCATGCGCGGCATCAGGCCCTCGGTCGGCTCGTCGAGCAGGATGATTTTCGGCTCCAGCATCATGGCGCGGGCGATGGCGAGCATTTGCTGCTCGCCGCCCGAAAGGGTGCCGCCGGCTTGGTTGCGGCGTTCGGAAAGCACCGGAAAATAAGTGAATACCTTGTCGAGGAGCGTCTTGCGCTTCTCCTCGGTGACGCCGTCGCGGTCGAGGCCGGTGCGCAGATTCTCCATGACGGTCAGCAAGCGGAAGATGCGGCGGTCTTCCGGCACGTAGCCGATGCCGAGCCGTGCGAGCTTGTGCGGTGGCAGGCCGGTGATGGCGTTGCCGTCGAGCAGCACGGTGCCGTGGCTCGGCTGCACGAGGCCCATGATGGTTTTCAACGTGGTGCTTTTGCCGACCCCGTTGCGGCCGAGAAGCCCGACGACTTCTCCGGGTCCGACTTTGAGCGAAACGCCGTGCAGGATGTGGCTCTTGCCGTAATAGGTGTGGATGTCCTCGACCAGGACGAGCGGCTCGGCGCTGGCGGCTGCGGCGCTCATGTCTTGAGATAGACCTCCAGCACCTTGGTGTTCTGCTGGATTTCCTGGGGCGTTCCTTCGGCGAGGATTTCGCCGTAGTGCAGCACGGTGATGCGATGGCACAGCTCCATGACCACCGCCATGTCGTGCTCGACGATGAGGATGGTGAGATTTTTGCCGATGCGGCGGACGAGTTCCATGGTCTCGTTGGTCTCGGCTTGGCTCATGCCCGCGGTCGGCTCGTCGAGGCAGAGAAGCTGCGGCTCGGTGGCGAGCGCAATGCCGATCTCGAGATTGCGCTGCTCGCCGTGCGAAAGATTGGAGGCCAACTCGTCGGCTTTGGGAAGCAAGCCGACGGATTGCAGCGCGATTTCGGCTTTCTCGTTGAGATCGGCAAAAGCGCTGTGGTGCGAGAGCATGTTCCAAGCGTGGCGTCTGGATTGCGCGGCGATGCGCACGTTCTCCAGCACGGTGGCGTTGGGCAGGATGTTGGTGATCTGGTAAGAGCGCGCGATGCCCTTCTGCGAGATCGCATCGGAGGGCAGCCCGGTGATCTCGTCGCCATCGAAGATGATGCGGCCGCTGCTCGGCCGCATGACGCCGGTCAGGCAATTGAAGAACGTGCTCTTGCCTGCACCGTTCGGTCCGATGATGGCGCGAACCTCGTTGCGCGCCACCTCGAAATTGACCTGGTTCAACGCCGACAGGCCGCCGAAACGGACCGACAGCAACTCAGTCTTGAGAATCGGAGTTGACGCGACTCCCCGGCTGTTGGCCGGAGAGTCCATTTCGGTCAACGATGCGACGCCCACTGAGATACTCCGGTCGGGGTGGATCGGAGCACTCGCGATCAGGCCGCTTGGAACTTGCAGGCCGGCGGTACTATGGTTTTATCCCCCGGCACCGTCTCCTTGAGGTGATAGGTCCCGCCGCTGACCTCGAAGATGAATTCGCGCGGGAACGCCTGATGGTCTTCCTTGCGTAGCACCTTGGTGCCCTGCGGGAAGTCGTCGCTTTCCTTCATTTCGAGACCTTCGAGCGCCTCGATCAGCTTCATGGTATCGTCGCGCCCCTGGAATTTAGACTTTTGCATACCGAGCTTCATGGCGTTGATCGCCTCGTAGTTCGACTGGACATATTTGTCCGGCAGTGGGCCGGACGGATCGACCTTCGCCAGCCGCGCCTTTGCATCGTCGAAGAAGTGGTGGTGATAGGGCGTGTCGAGCGGGCCCTGGAACACCGGGATGTAGCGGTTGATACCGGTAAAGCCGTCGATCTTGCTGCCCATGGCCGGAAGATTGCTGGCTTCGGTGATGGAGCCGTCGCCTGCCCATTTGTATTTCTTGGTCAGTCCGAGATCGTAGGCCTGATTGGCGATCGTCACGCCGTCCCCACCAAAGAAAATCGCAAACAGCCCGTCGAAATCACCGGAGATTTTCGACAGGAATGGAGTCATGTCGGGAGTGCCGAGTGGAATGCCCGTGGTGCCGACGACTTCGCCGCCGTTCTTCTTGATCTCCGCCGCATAAGCGTCGCGGGTCGACTGACCCCAAGAATAGTCGGCGAATACGATGTGCCACTTCTTGCCCATCTTGGTGAGCGTCGGCGAGAAGGCGACCGCTTGCGCCGGTGCGAAATCGTATGGCCGGAAGCTGTAGCGGTTGCACTTTGTCGTGGTGAGCGTGGTGTCGAGGCAGACGCTGATCATGTTGACGATCTTGGCGTCCTCCCACACCGGCATGCAGGCAAGACAGATGTTGGACAAAAAGCCGCCGACGTGCACGTCGATCTCGTCTTCCTGCACCATCTTCTCGGTCTTGCGGCGCGCCACGTCTGGCTTCGACTCATCGTCGGCGATCACCAGCTCGAACGGTCGGCCGTTGACGCCGCCGCTCTTGTTGATGCGGTCGACCGCCATCTGCAAGCCGACCACCGCGGTCTTGCCGCCGGGCGCGCCGGGGCCGGAGAGCGGCTGCTCGCTACCGATCTTGTAGGGTTTGGCGGCGCCGAAAGCGGCGCGCCACGGCGCCGGCACCAGCATCATTGCGCCGATCGCGCCACCGCCCCAGCCGACGAT
Source organism: Xanthobacteraceae bacterium (assembly GCA_035499475.1). Classification (GTDB taxonomy): domain Bacteria; phylum Pseudomonadota; class Alphaproteobacteria; order Rhizobiales; family Xanthobacteraceae; genus BOG-931. Next base: position 5,509 of record DATJYT010000058.1, read on the forward strand.
GCGCCGGCGCGTGACCTTGCCGCGATACCAGATGTCCTGCGCCCACGGCTCTTCTTTCCATTTCTCAGTCATCGAAGTCCTCCCACTGGAATTCGGGTGTCGAGACGACGCCCCCAATGCCCGGCCGCTGCCCCATTTCATGCCGGGCTCATCGTACCCGTTAGCAAACGCGATCTTGGCGGCAGTTTCAACAGATTTTGGGTGGCGGGCCAGTGGCCTGCCCGCGCGCGGGCACGCGTAAGATCGTCGCGGCGGCGGTAGGTTTCCGTCGCGGCCTGATGATAAAATGGGCATGAAGGTTAACGGCAGGATCGAGGAGGAGCGCAAGATGGCCACCGCCACCGTGCGGCAACAGCATCCAAAACAAACTAATCTGCCCGAAACCGGCATCGCGGCACGACATGCCATCCGCCGCAATGATCACGCTGGCCCGACATCCGGCCTCGCGCCGGGCTTCGTGCAGGCCAATCTCGCGATTCTGCCGAAAAATCTCGCTGAAGATTTCCTGCGCTTTTGTCAGCTCAATCCGAAACCGTGCCCGCTGATCGGTGTTTCGGCGCCGGGTGACTGGCGCATTCCGGCACTCGCAGAGGACCTCGATATCCGCACCGACCTGCCGCGCTATCGGGTTTGGCGGGAGGGCGCAGTCGCTGACGAACCGCAGGATTTGCTGCGCTGGTGGCGCGATGATCTCGTCACCTTCGCCATCGGCTGCTCGTTTTCGTTTGAACAGGCCCTCATCGACGGCGGCATCGAACTGCGCCACATGACGTGCGATTGTACGGTGCCGATGTATCGCACCTCGATCGAGACCGTGCCGGCTGGGCCGTTCCGCGGGCCTTTGGTTGTGTCGATGCGGCCGATGACGCCGTCCGATGCCATCCGCGCTGTCCAGATCACGACGCGGTTTCCCTCGGTGCATGGCGCGCCGGTCCACCTCGGCAAGCCGGAGATGATCGGCATCACCGATATCGCCAAGCCCGATTGGGGCGATGCCGTGCCGATTCACGATAACGAACTGCCGGTGTTCTGGGCCTGCGGCGTCACTCCACAATCGGTGATCATGGCGGCCCGACCGGAATTCTGCATTACCCATTATCCCGGCGCCATGCTGGTGACGGATCGGCGCAATACCGAATTTGCGATCATGTAGGGGGCGAGTAGCGAATAGCTGCGATCCTTGCTCTCGCGCCCACTATTCGCTACTCGCCATTCGCTATTCGCGCTTTAACTGTTTGCGCACTAGAGGCTTTCACTCGGGGAGACTTAATGCTCGTCGATTTCCAGCAACACTACACGCCACCGGAACTGCTCAAGGG
>DATJYT010000059.1:0-6172 GCA_035499475.1 Xanthobacteraceae bacterium
GGGGATGCGGCGGCCAGCTCAATAAGCGCCTTGGCTCACAGGGGCGCAGAGGGAGGACGAAATGTCTCGCAAGCTCAGTCGCCGTACGCTCTTGGCCGGCACCGCGGCCGGCGCTGCCGCCGCCATCGGACGTTTTCCGGCACCCGCGGTCGCGCAACCGGCGCCCTTCAAGCTCGGGCTTTTGACGGTGAAGACCGGCCCGCTGGCGCAGGGCGGCATCCAGATGGAACAGGGGGTGCTGACCTATCTCAAGGAAAAGAACTACACGATGGGCGGCCGCAAGGTCGACTTCGTCTCAGCCGACACCGGCGGCAACCCGGCGGGCACCAAGACCAAGGCGCAGGAGCTCGTCGAGCGCGACAAGGTCGATGTCATCCTCGGGCCGCTCGCCGCGTTCGAGCTCTACGCCATCAACGATTACATCAAAGAACAGAAGATGCCGACGCTCAGTCTCGCGGCGGCCGACAATCTCACGCAGCGCCAGCCCAATCCGTATCTGTTGCGAGCCTCCGCGACATCGTCGCAGGCGATGCACCCGATGGGGCATTACACGGCGACCGAGCTCAAGCTCAAGCGCATCTTCTGCATCACCGAGGACTTCGCCTTCGGTTACGAGCAGATCGGCGGTTTCCAGGCTGCACTCACCAAGGACGGCGGCTGCGTCGTCAACAAGCTGTGGCCGCCGCTGGTGACGCCGGACTACACGCCCTATATCGCGCAGATCAGCGATTGCGACGGCGTATGCCAGGGCTTTGCCGGTTCGAATCCGCTGCGTTTCATGAAAGCCTACGCCAATGCCGGTCTCAAATATCCGGTGGTGACGGGTGAAACCGGCGCCGATGACGCGCTCCTCAAGAGCTACGGCGAAGAGGCGATCGGGCTCGTCAGTTGCTGCCCCTATACGCTCGACCTCGCCAGCGAGGGCAACGCGCGCTTCATCCAGGGCATGTTGAAGAATTACGACACCGTGCCGGGTCAATACGCAGCGCTGCTCTACGTCAATTGCGAGGTGGTCGAAGCGGCGCTGAAGACGTCGAACGGCGACGTCAGCGACAAGGACAAGTTCATGACGGCGCTGAAAGCGGTCACTCTTGCCGACTCGCCGCGCGGGCCGCTCAAGTTCGACCATCTCGGCAATGTGGTCGGCAATTTCTACATCCGCCGCATCGGCACCGAGGGCGCCAAGTACGGCCTCAAGCTCTGGAACAAGACCATCAAGACCTACGAGAACGTCAGCCAGTTCTGGGATTGGCCGGAGAAGGATTATCTCGCGCACCCGGTCTACTCGCGCGACTATCCGCCGCTGACCAAGTGCTGAGGCCGACGTAGCCAACGTAGCCCGGATTGAGCCAACGGGTCCGGCCCGAAGTGGCCGGCCCGATGACAGGCTCCACGAAATCCGGGGTGGGGTCGGAGGAGTCCCCGGAGTGCGCTTCGCGCATTCCGGGCCACAAGAAAAGCAGCCGGGAAGCTAAAGGGCGGGGCTTATGACGTTCTGGCTGCTGTTGACCGTCAACAGCGTGACGTTCGGCGGCCTGCTGTTCCTGCTGTCGGCGGGGTTCTCCCTGATCTTCGGGCTGATGCGGATTCCCAATCTGACGCATGGCTCGATGTTCATGGTCGGCGCCTATCTGGGCACCACGTTTCTCTCCGGCGCATTGGGCTTCACGCTGAATTTCTGGCTGGCGGCGATCATCAGCGCGTGCGAGGTGGCGGTCCTGGGCGCGCTCATGGAGCGGCTCTTGCTGCGCCGGCTCGCCGGCCAGCAATTGGCGCAGGTGCTGGTGACGCTGGGCGTCTCCTTCATGGTCGCCGATCTCTGCCTGATGGGATGGGGCGGCGACCCGGTCTCGGTGGCGACGCCGGCCGGCCTCAACGGCTTCGTCCGTTTCGGCGCTGCAGCGTTCCCGCTCTACCGCATGGCCGTCATCGCCATCGCGGTCGTGTTTGCGATTGCGCTCTGGCTGATGCTCGAACGCACCAGGCTTGGCGCCATGATCCGTGCCGGCGTCGATGATCCGCAAATGGCGCGCGTCGTCGGCATCCGCGTCTCGCATCTTTTCACGATCGTGTTTGGGCTTGGCGCCGGCCTTGCCGGTTTTGCCGGCATGATCGGCGGGCCGATCCTGTCGGTCTATCCGGGTCTCGACCAGGACATGCTGCCGCTTGCCCTTGTGGTCGTCATCCTCGGCGGCACCGGCAGCCTCATCGGCTCGTTCGTCGGCAGCATCGTCGTCGGCTTCATCTATAATTTCGGCCAGGCGCTGGTGCCGGAACTGGCTTATTTCGTGCTGTTCCTGCCGATGGTGCTGGTGCTGGTGTTGCGGCCGCAGGGACTGTTCGGAGGGCAGATCCTGTGAACGCGCGCACGGTCGCCCTAGTCGTCGTTATTCTGGTGCTGGTCGCCGTGCCTTACGCGATCGACGAGGTTTATTACGTCAATATCGCGAGCCAAATCCTGCTCTATGCGATCTTTGCGCTCGGGTTGAGCGTGCTGGTGGGATATGCCGGCCTGGTGTCGCTCGGCCATGCCGGGCTGTTCGGCGTCGCCGGCTACGCGGTCGCCTATCTGCTCGCCGCCGGTTTCGGCCACGCTTTCGCGATTGCGGCCGCTCTTGCGATCTCGCTCGTTGCCACGGCGGGTTTTGCCGCATTGTCGCTGCGCGCGACCGGCATCAGCTTCATCATGATCACATTGGCGCTGGGCGAGATCCTGTGGGGCCTGGCCTATCGCTGGATCAGCGTCACCAACGGCGACAACGGCATCAATGTCGCGACGCGCCCGGCGCCGCTCGGAATTTCGCTTGTCTCCGGCCGCGCCTTCTACGATGCAACCTTGATCATCTTCATTCTCGCCGTCGTCGCGGTCGCGGTCTTCGTGCGCTCGCCGTTCGGTGCGGCGCTTGCCGGCACCCGCGATCAGCCGCGCCGCATGAATGCGCTCGGCTATCACGTCTGGATGATTCGCTTCGGCGCCTTCATGTTTTCCGGCCTGCTCACCGCGGTCGCAGGAATCCTGTTCGTCTATTACAACGAGTTCATCAGCCCGCAGGCCCTGGCGCTCACCGCCTCCGCCGAAGGTCTGCTGATGGTGATCTCGGGTGGCGCCGGCACGCTGCTCGGCCCGGTGATCGGCGCGGCGCTTGTCGTCATCGTCAAGAACGTGGTGAGCGCTTACATCACGCGCTGGAATTTCATGCTCGGCGCGATCTTCGTCGCCATCGTGATCTTCATGCCGGAGGGCATCGTGCCCGGCACGGTGCGGCTGGCGCGCGCGGCGTGGCGCGCACGGACCCGGCCGCGCACGGCGGCCGCGCCGGTGGCGGAGCCGAAATCATGAGCGCGCTCGCGGTCAAAGCCTTGTGCAAGTCGTTCGGCGGCCTGCGGGTGACGACGAACGTCGATCTCACCGTCGAGCCGGGCGAGCGGCGGCTCATCATCGGTCCGAACGGCGCCGGCAAGACCACGCTATTCAATCTTATCACCGGTGAACTTGTGCCCGATAGCGGTGCGGTTCTGCTGTTCGATCGCGACATCACGCGGCTTGCCAGCCGCAAGCGAGCTCATCTCGGCATGGCGCGCACCTATCAGATCATCACCTTGTTTCCGCAGAATACGATCCTGCACAACGTGAGGCTGGCGCTGCTCGGCCTGTCGCCGCTGCGCTGGAGTCCGCTGCGCCCGCTCGACCGCGAGCATCACCTGACGGCGCAGGCGCGCGCCGCGCTCGATCGCGTGGGCCTCAGCCGCATCGCCGACCGGCCGCTTTCCGAGACCTCCTACGGCGAGAAGCGCCGTGTCGAGGTCGCCATGGCGCTGGCGCAAAATCCGAAAGTGCTGCTGCTCGACGAGCCGTTCGCGGGTCTCTCGATCGACGAGCGCCGCGACGTGCGCGAGCTTCTGCGCGCCATCCCGCGCGACGTCACCATCGTGATGATCGAGCACGACATGGACACCGCGCTCGATCTGGCCGATCGCATCACGCTCCTGCATTTCGGCGACGTCATCGTCGAAGGCACCCGCGCCGAGGTGGTGGCCGATCCGCGCACGCGGGAGGTCTATCTTGGCGAATAGCGCGCTCAGGCTCCGCGACATCGACGCTTTCTACGGTGACAGCCATGTGCTGCAGAAAGTGTCGCTCGAGCTCGACGAAGGCCGCCTGCTCGGGCTCCTCGGCCGCAACGGCGCCGGCAAATCGACCTGCATGAACGTCACCGTCGGGTTGTTGCCGCCGCGCGGCGGCAGCGTCGAAGTGTTCGGCACCGTGGTGACGCGCCAGGCGCCGGAAAATATCGCCGCCTGCGGCGTCGCGCTGGTGCCCCAGGGCCGCCGCATCTTCAAGAGCCTCACGGTTCGCGAAAACCTGATGGTCGCAGCCCATACCGGCTTCGCCGGAGGCCACGAACCGTGGACCGAGCAGACGGTATTTGCCATGTTCCCGCGGCTCGCCGAGCGCCGCGCGCAGATGGCGGGATATCTTTCCGGCGGCGAGCAGCAGATGCTCGCCATCGGCCGCGCGCTCATGGCCAATCCGCGCGTGCTGCTCATGGACGAGCCGTCCGAAGGCCTCGCGCCGCAGATTGTCGCCGAGGTGATGGCTACCATCCGCAAGCTCAAAGAGAGCGGGCTTTCGATCGTCCTGGTGGAGCAGAGCCCCAAGCTCGTGTTCGACATCGCGGACGACATCGTCATCCTCAACAGCGGCCGTGTCGCCGTGGTCTCGACCGCCGCCGCGCTCAAGCAGGACGGCATCGACCTGCGCCAGCATCTCGGGGTATTTTAAGCGCCTTCGCCTGCTCGCCGAGGCAAAGTGCGCAAATCACCTTCACGCGACCGCGCTTTGGGCATGAACGCGCCGATCACCCGGCGCGATTTTCTCAACGGTGTACCGCTTGCGGTCGGCAGCGCGGCCGCCGCCTCCACTCTTCTGCCAGGCCTCGCTGCAACGGCCGTCGCTGCCGGCCAGGCGCCTCAAGACGCGCCCGGATATTATCCGCCGGCGCTCACGGGATTGCGCGGCAGTCACCCGGGCTCATTCGAGGCCGCGCACAGCCTTCGCGACGGCGATTTCTGGGCGCGAGCGGGCGGCATCACCGACACCGGTGAAAGCTACGACCTTGTGGTCGTGGGCGCCGGCATCAGCGGGCTTGCGGCGGCGCATTTTTACCGCGCGCGCAATCCGTCCGCCCGCATCCTCATTCTCGACAACCATGACGATTTCGGCGGCCACGCCAAGCGCAACGAGTTTGTGCTCGGCGGCCGGCTTGAACTCATGAACGGCGGCACATTGCTGATCGACAGTCCGCGGCCCTACAGCGCAGTGGCCGACGGCCTCCTGAAAACGCTCGGCGTCGATCCGGTGGCGTTGACGCAGAAATGCGCGCGCCGCGATTTCTATCCCTCTCTCGGCCTCAAGCGCGGGGTGTTCTTCGACAAGGAGACGTTCGGCGCCGACAAGCTGATCGTGATGTTCGGCGGTGAGCCGTGGGAGAAATTGCTCGCACAGTCGCCGCTGTCGCCGAGAGCGCGCAGCGACATCGCCCGCATCCAGGAAGCGAAGATCGACTATCTGCCCGGGCTCTCGTCCGACGAAAAGAAGTCGCGGCTGTCGCGGATGAGCTATCGCGATTACCTCTTGAATGTGGTCAAGGCCGATCCCGGCGTCATCGCGTTTTATCAGGCGCGGACTCACGGCGAATGGGGCGTCGGCATCGATGCGGTTTCGGCGCTCGATGTATGGGCCTTCGATTTTCCGGGCTTCCAGGGCCTGGACCTCAAGCCCGGCCCGGCACCGCACATGGGCTATACGCCCGCCGGCTATGCCGGCGGGGGCTCCTACACGTTCCACTTTCCCGACGGCAACGCCTCGATCGCCCGGCTGTTGGTGCGCGATCTCGTGCCGGACGGCGTTCCCGGCGGCAGCGCCGAGGACGTGGTGACGGCGCGCATCGATTATTCGCGGCTTGACCGCGCGCCATCGCCGGTGCGTATCCGGCTCAGCAGCATCGTCGTGCGGGCGCGCAACGTCGGTGAACCGTCTTCGGCGAGCGAAGTCGAGATCGCCTATACGCGCGGCGGCGAAGTCTTTTCGGTCCGCGCGCGCGCCTGCGTGCTCGCCTGCTACAACATGATGATTCCCTATCTGTGCCCCGAATTGCCGGAAAGGCAGAAG
>DATJYT010000060.1:0-25549 GCA_035499475.1 Xanthobacteraceae bacterium
ATCACCACCGCGTCGAGACCCTCGAGCGAAGCCTGAACGGTCTTGGCGAGCTTGATGCAGCCGACCGGCGTACACGGTGCGAGCGCGGGCAAGCCGGAAGCAAGCCGTCCGGCATTGAGCGGATGAAAGCCGTCGACATCCTTATTCGGATCGACAGCGGCGATGACGTGCGCGGCATTGATCTGGGGCGGCAGCGGCATTTGCACCAGGATGCCGTGCACGGTGGGATCGGCATTGAGCACGCCCACCAGCGTGACCAGTTCATCTTCGCCGGTCGCCGCCGGCATGTGATGATCGAACGGCCGCATGCCGGCCTCGACCAAGGCGCGCGACTTGCTGGCGACATAGGTTTTGCTCGCGGGATTTTCGCCCACCAGGACAACCGCCAGGCCGGGCACAAGGCCATGCGTACCGGCGACGCGGCGAGTCTCGGCCGCCACGTCGGCGCGCAAGGCGGCCGCGATGGTCTTGCCGTCAATGATGCGGGCGCTCATGCCTCGACCTTAGCCAGCCGTTCCAATCCTGCAACGATGGCTTCGCCGTCGCCCTGGATCCTTATGCGTTTCACTCGCGCCGTGGCCCCGGCCGCCAGCGTCACGTGACGCGGCGGCACGCCGAGCGCCTCGGCGAGCAGCCTGCATAGCGCCGTATTGGCCTCGCCCTCGACCGGCGCTGTTCGCACCCGAGCCTTGAGCACCACACGGCCATCGGCGAGGCGCGCGATCCCGTCAATCGCATCGCGTCCGCCGCGCGGCGTGAGCCGAACGTCGAGGGTGACGCCGCCCGGCGACGGAATCCACGGCGCGCCGGTCACAGCGATCAGAATACGTTGGGCAGGATATAGAGCGCGATCACGTAGCGAATGAAGATGATGATGAAAAACAGGATGACCGGAGAAATATCGATACCGCCCAGATTCGGCAGCATGTTGCGGATCGGACGCAACACCGGGTCGGTAATGCGGTACAGAAACTCGCCGATCATGGCGACGACCTGATTCCGCGTGTTCACGACGTTAAAGGCCACCAGCCAGGAAAAGATCGCCATGGCGATCACGATCCAGATGTAGAGCTGCAAGGCCAGATCGATGACGAGAAAAAGAGCGCGCATGAAAGGCTTTCGCGTTTATGGACGGCAGAAACTAGCGATTTGCCTCGGCAGGAACAAGCCGATCAGCCCTCTCGCACCCATCCTTGACAGTATGGGGCGGCGGCCCTAAATGGCGCGGACTCGCCGAGGGCCGACGCCTTTTTGGCCCGGTTTGTGCTCCAGGCGGGGCCGTAGCTCAGTTGGGAGAGCGCCTCGTTCGCAATGAGGAGGTCAGGGGTTCAACTCCCCTCGGCTCCACCAGCCTTCACTCGCTACGCGAGCTACGGCTCGGCGAGCCTTTTATTCACAGCCAAAAGGATCTCATCGCGAAACGCGATGGCTGCTGCGCACAAGTCGCGCAGCAACGTTAGGCCGGTCGCGTATTCTTGAGCCGCAATGACAAGCGACGGCCCATCGACCATCCCGCTGCTGCGCCATGGGCCGTTTGTGCGCTTCCTCTACGTCCGGGTCGCAGCGTCCGTGGCGCTGCAGGCTCAGGCGGTGGCGGTCGGCTGGCAGATGTACGAGCTGACCCGAAGTCCGTTCCAGCTCGGGCTGGTCGGCTTGGTGCAATTCATCCCGGCAATCGCATTGTTTCTCGCCACCGGCCACGCGGCGGATCGCTACGACCGCCGTACCATCGTGTTCGCGGCGCAGCTCGTCGAAGCTTTCGCGGTTGCGATGCTGGCCTTGGCGGCGGCGACCGGCCGTCTCACGCCCGGTCTCATCCTCGCCATGGCGTTCATAGTCGGCAATGGCCGCGCTTTCGAGCAGCCGAGCGTGCAGACGGCCCTGCCGAACATCGTGCCGGCGGGCGTGCTGCCGCGCGCGATCGCGGCCTCCACTTCGGCATCACAGACTGCGATCGTCGCAGGGCCAGCGCTCGGCGGCCTGCTGATCGCGATCAGTCCGACATTGGTATTTGCCATGTGTGCGGCGCTCTGGCTCTCCGCCGGCTTCGTCATGCGCGGCACCAAGATGGAACGCACGGTCGCGACACGCGAACCGGTCGATCTGAAATCGCTGTTTGGCGGACTTGCCTTCATGGGTCGTCATCAGGTGGTACTCGGCGCCATCTTGCTCGACCTGTTTGCCGTGCTTCTCGGCAATGCCACGGCGCTGCTGCCGATCTTCGCGCGCGATATTTTCATGACCGGTCCGTTGAGCTTCGGCCTGCTGCGGGCGGCTCCCGCCGCAGGCGCCATCATTGCGGCTCTGACGTTGACGCGTTGGCCGATCTCACGGCGGGTCGGACACACGATGTTCGCCGCGGTCGCGGTGTTCGGCACCGGGACGGTCCTGCTGGCGCTGTCGCCCTCGCTGCCCTTTGCCATGGGCGCCATGTTCATCGTCGGGTCCGCCGACACCGTCAGCGTCGTCATCCGCCAGTCGCTACTTCTTCTCCACACACCGGACCAGATGCGCGGGCGCGTTTTTGCGGTCGGCTCGATGTTCACCGGCACATCCAATCAGCTTGGCGATTTCCGCGCCGGCAGCGCAGCCGCATTGTTTGGAACCGTCCCGGCGGTATTGATCGGCGGTTTCAGCACCATCGCGGTGGTGCTGGTTTCGACCAGGATTTTCCGCGACCTTTACCAAGCCGACGGCTTCGCGCCGGCCGAGCCGAAAGCGCCAGAGTAAGCCTGGAACGGAATGCTCAGCTGCGGCATCATATTGGCGGCTAAATGTCGTATTTTATCTTCACCACCGGGCGGCGAGGCAAGGACAACGCATGCGACCGATCACCGTTGGACTGAACTGGCTCGTGCCTTTGATCCTGGGGCTGGGCGTTCTGGCTGCGCCGGCCAAGGCCGATGCGCCCTGCGGCGGCGACTTCGGCGCTTGGCTCCAGGCCTTCAGGCAGGAAGCGGCGACGAAGGGCATCTCGCAGCGCACGATCCAATCGGCGCTTGGCGGCATAACCTACGACCCGAGCGTGATCGCCCGTGACCATGCGCAAGGCGTGTTTCGCCAAAGCTTCGAACAGTTCTCAGGCCGCATGGTGCCGCCGCGGCTTGCGCGCGCATCGCTGCTGCTCAAACAATATGGTTCGATCTTCGACCGGATCGAACAGCAGTATGGCGTGCCTGGGCCGGTCATCGTCGCCATCTGGGGGCTTGAAACCGACTTCGGCGCCAACTCCGGCAAATTCCCGACCATCCGTTCGCTGGCGTCGCTGGCCTACGATTGCCGCCGACCCGACAAGTTTCGCGGCGAACTCCTCGCTGCGCTCAGCATCGTCGACCGCGGCGACATGAGCGCGAGCGACATGCACGGCGCCTGGGCGGGAGAGATCGGGCAGACGCAGTTCCTGCCGTCCTCTTATCTCAAATATGCCGTCGACTTCGACGGCAACGGCCGCCGCGACCTCATCCACAGCGTGCCGGACGTGCTCGCCTCCACGGCCAATTATCTGAAGGGCTACGGCTGGAAGCGCGGCCAGCCATGGGGCGAAGGCACCGATAATTTTCAGGTCCTGCTGCAATGGAACGCGTCACAGGTCTACACCAAAACGGTTGCCTATTTCGCCGAACGGCTCGCGGGCGAATGAGCGGAGGAATGTCATGACGCACGTGACGCGATCGATCCTGCTTGCCGCCGCGGCGATGCTTGGCGCCGCACTGCCGGTGCTCGGCCAGGAAGCCGCACCCTCGTCTAATCCGCCCGAGCAGTTCGTGTTGCCGGAAGGCGCCGCCAAGCAGACCGTCGAAACGATGTGCGTTGCCTGTCACGATCTGCGGCGTGTGGTTCATTCCAATTATTCGCCGGACGAATGGCGCAACGTCGTGAACATGATGGTGTCGGCCGGCGCGCCATTGTCGCCGTCGCAAAAGCAAGACGTCACCGCCTATCTGATCCAGAACTTTCCCGGCAAGCCGAAACCAGCACCGGCGATTATCGCCGGCCCGGTGGATGTCTCGTTCAAGGAATGGGAGCTACCGACGCTCGGTTCGCGCCCGCACGATCCGCTGGCAACGCCGGACGGCGCCATCTGGTACACCGGCCAGATGGCCAACGTCCTTGGCCGGCTCGATCCGGCGAGCGGAGTGATCAAGCAGTACCCGCTTAAGACGCCGTTCTCCGGTCCGCACGGCCTGACTTACGACAAGGATGGCGACATCTGGTTCGCGGCCAATTTTGCCGGTTACATCGGCAAGCTCGACCCCAAGACCGGCGACATCAGGGAATACAAGATGCCGGATCCGGCGGGGCGCGATCCGCACACGCCGTTGTTCGACAAGGACGGCGTGCTCTGGTTCACGCTGCAAAACGCCAACATGGTCGGCCGACTCGATCCCAAAACCGGCGCCATCAAGCTCGTCACCATGCCGACGCCGAAATCTCAGCCCTACGGCATGGTCTTCGCATCCGATGGCGAGACGATTTTCTTCGACATGTTCGGCACCAACAAGATCGCCAGTATCGACCGCAAGACCATGGCGATCAAGGAATACCCGCTGCCGGACAGCGGCAGTCGCCCGCGCCGCATCGCCATCACCTCCGACGACATTATCTGGTACGGCGACTATTCACGCGGCCGCCTGGGGCGGCTCGATCCGAAGACCGGCAAAGTGACCGAATATCCCTCGCCCGGCGGCCCGCGGACGCAGCCTTACGGCATCACCGCGCTCCACGATATCATCTGGTACGTCGAATCCGGACTACAGCCGAACGCGCTGGTACGTTTCGACCCCAAGACGGAAAAATTTCAAACCTGGGCCATTCCCTCGGGCGGCGGTGTGGTGCGCAACATGATGCCGACGCCGGACGGACACCACCTGGCGCTCGCCTGCAGCGCCGTGAACCGCATCGCGCTGGTCGAGATCAAGAGCGGCGGCGGGATGTAATCAGCCGGCGCCGCAACCGAGCCAGTGCTCCAGAAAAACGCTGAGCCACGCTTTTGCGGTGTAGTCGTAAACGGCCCGGTCGGCGAAATGGGTGTCCCGCGGACGTGCTCCCGGCAGCGCCATGCGCTCATGGCCGCGGGTGGTCCACTTGTACATCATGGCGTGTGTCACGTCGGGATGAAATTGCAGCGCATAGGCCGAGCCGTAGCGGATCGCCTGCACTTCGAACGTGTCGCCCTCGGCCAACAGCGCGGCGCCTCGCGGCAGGTCGAAACCCTCACGATGCCATTGATAGACCTGCTCGGGCCATTGCTCGACGACGGCGAGACCGGCCGCCGTTGGGCGGATCGGGTAATAGCCGATTTCGGCATGACCTTCGGGATGGCGAAACACCTTGCCGCCGAGGTGCCGCGCGCACATTTGCGCGCCCAGGCAAATGCCGAGAAACGGTTTGTTCGCTCTCAGCGGGACGCCGATCCAATCGATCTCGCGGCGAATGAACTCATCTTCGTCATTGGCGCTCATCGGCCCGCCGAAAATGATGCCCGCTGCATGTTCGTCCATGGTCGCAGGTAGCGGATCGCCGAAGCGCGGCCGGCGCACGTCGAGCCTGTAACCAAGCTGCTGCAAGGCATGCCCGACACGGCCCGGTGTCGAATGCTCTTGGTGGAGAACGATCAGAATCGACGGCTGCATGTTCGCAGCCGGACTATAAGAATTCCACGCCGGCCCGACGAGTGAAAAGTCTCATCGTGACGAACGGAATATCTTGCGCCGCAGCGGCCCTAAGCGTCGATCCGTTCGGGATGCGTCACTCTGCGGACCACCCAAAGCAGTACTGCGTGCGGCGTCAGGCGCAGGAAGAACACGGCGATCCTGTTGCCGAGCCCAGCGATGACGACGCGCCTACCGCGCATGAAGCCGTCGTAGCCGATCTGCGCCACATGCTCCGCCGATATCTTCAGCACCCGGCCGGCGGTACCGCCTGCGCCGGGCTGCAATCCCGCGCGAGCCTGGAATTCGGTCGCCACCGGGCCGGGACAAAGCGCGGTGACCCTGATGCCGCGGCCGGCAAGCTCACTGTGCAGCCCTTCGGTAAAGGACAGAACATAGGCCTTGGTGGCGTAATAGACCGCCATGCCGGAACCCGGCAGAAACGCCGCGACCGATGCGACGTTGAGGACGCCACCGCGGTGCCGCGCGAGGCTTTCGACAAAGGCAAGCGACAGCTCGGTCAGCGTGCGGATGTTGAGATCGATCATGGCGAGCTGTTCGTCGCGATCGAGCGCCGCGGCGGCGCCGACGAGACCGAACGCGGCATTGTTGACGACGATTTCGGGCTCGAGGTTGCGCGAGGAAAGCTCGGCAGTGATTAGGGATACGGCATCGCGTCGAGAGAGGTCGATCGCCAGCACTGTCGGGCGCGGCCGGCCCGCCGCCGCGATCGCCTCGGCCAGCTCTTCAAGCCGCTTTTGGCGCCGCGCCACCAGGACCAGATCGTGGCCATGAGCGGCAAACACTCGCGCCAGCTCCGCACCGATGCCGGCGGAGGCGCCGGTGATCAGAGTGACCGGCTTCATATATCGCTGTCAGCGCCGCCGGATTCGCCGCCAACGCGGCGGCGCAATTCAATCCGCTCGCGCGGCGACACGCCGAGCAGATCGGCGGCGCGCCAGAGCAGATTATCTTCGAGCTCATCGCGTTGGCCGTCGGCGTAGACGATCTCCCACATCATCTCGACGATGCGGGCGCGGCCTTCTTCATCGAGCGCACGATTAAGCTGGTGGGTGAAGTGATAAAGGTCGACGGCCTCGTGCTCCGCGGCGGTTGCCTTGTCGATCAATTCGGCGGTGGCGGCGTCGTCGAGATTGAAACGCCTTTTGAGAACAGAATGGAGCTTGTCGCGCTCCTGCGGCGACATTTCGCCATCGATCGCCGCGGCGTGCACCAAGAGCGCGGCGGCCGCGAGCCGGTAGTCGTCCTCGCCGAACTGGCTCGGATGCCGATCGCCGTCGGTGAATTCGGCAATAAAGCTCTTGAACGACTCGAACATGAAAACACTCCGCGCCGGGCGGAGTCCTCAATCTCACGTTCATATCGCGACGTAAAGCGGGCGGTTCAAGGAGGACGTGTTCGGGCGGCTATGAGGGCTTCGATCGCCCCTTCACTGGATCGCCTTGCCGGAATGGTAGCTTTCTTCGAGCAATTGCAGATTGGCCTGGACGTAGGGGTTTGCCGGATCCTTGGCCTGAGCTTGCTGAAGAACTCTGTGCGCCCGCGCATAGTCTCCGCGCAGCATGTAGGAGAAACCTTGGTCATTGAGGAGTTCGGGCGTCGGGCCAACGATACGGATCGCCTCAGCATAGGCGCGGTCGGCAAGATCAAACCGGTGCAGACGATCGTAAGATGCCGCCAGCCCGACCCAGGCCTCGGCGTCGCGCGGATGCTTTTCCACGGCAGTGCGGAAGCTCTTCTCGGCAAGGCCGAAATTGTTGGCGCGGAAGTATCTCTTGCCCATCTGCAAATCGTCGTGCTGGTCGTCGCCGACGAGGCCGGGATTCGCCAGCGGCGCCACCGGCTCGCCGCTCGGCCCCGGCTCGGCTGGCGGCGTGACGACCGACCCGGTGGTCTCGGCGGAATCGGCTGCGGGTTCGGTCGAGGCTGTCTGGTCGTGCGATTTCCAGAGATCGCTGAGTTTTGCGGTCGTCGTCGAGCAGCCGCCGAGCCCCAACAGGCACGCCGCCACAACGATCAGGACCCGCGCCACACGGATACTCACTAACGCGCTCCGGACCACGGCGCGCCCGGCCATATCCACACCGGCAGGCTCAATCGCCCCGCCGGCGGGCCGGACTGCACTGGAGGCGTAAGGCTAGGCGAGGATAGTTAAGGAATTCCTTGCTGGAACCCACGGTCAGACCCGACATTCCCGCGGTGCCGTTACCAGTTGCCGGTTATCATCCGTACGATGATCGGCAGCAGGATCACGACAAAAAGGACCGGAAAAATACATATCATCATCGGCAAGGACAGCTTTGCCGGCAGGCTGTAGGCTTTCTCCTCGGCGCGCGACAGCCGCTTGTGGCGCATGTCGTCACTGTAAACACGCAACGCGTCGCTGATGCTGGAACCGAGTTCGTCGGATTGCTGGATGAGCGTCGCGAACGAGCGCGCCTCTTCGAGACCGAGCCGGTCGCCCAGGTGCTCGAGCGCCTCCGTGATGCCGCGGCCGGCACGGATCTCGAGATTGGCCATGTGGATGTTGGCGGTCAGCGAGGGATAGGATTCGCGGAGTTCGCGCCCGACTCGATCGAGCGCCGCCTCCATGCTGAGACCGGCATCCGCGCACACCACGAGGAGGTCCATGAAGTCCGGAAAGCCGGACTGATGTTCGGCGTGCTTCGCCCTGACAAGCTTATCGATATAAAAACTTGGAATAAGATAGCCGACGAAGCCGCCGCACATGGTGAAGAGCCAGAACGCGACCTTGGCCTTCAGGCCTATGGCCGGCAGTATGAAGAACATCGCAACCGCCAAGCCCACGGCGATGATGAAGCGCGCGAAGAAGAAATAGCCCGTGGCGCGAGGGTCGTATATGCCCGCTTGAATCAGACGCTGGCGCAGCACCTTGGCGTCTTTGCTGTCGCCGGACGAATAATGCTGAGTTGTGTAGTCGAGGAGCTTTTGCGCCGTACGCAACCCGGAGGAACGCAGGGAGCGGCCGCCGTGTGGCGAGTTTTCGTCGACGTTGACCTGCGCGGCGCGCCGGCGCACCGCTTCGCGCGCGCGGATGCCCAACATCGTCGCAAACGCGATCGTGCTGGTGGCGAGAAACACCATTACGCTCAGCATCGTCGTGGTGGTGTCGCCGAACAAGCTCATTGCACCGCTCGCGTTCATTGGATCATGCGCCGCAATCTTGCGTCATATCCTGAAGTTGACCATCTTGAACATGATCAGGTTGCCGACGCTCATCCAGCCGGCGGCAGAGAACAATAGAACCTTGGTTAGGTGCTCGTGCCAAACCGCGCCGTAGAAATCCGGCACAGTGAATTGGATCACGCAGAACATCCCGATGGGGAGCAGCGACAAGATCATCGCCGCAGCACGCCCTTCGGCGGCAAGCGCGCGAATCTTGCGCCGCATCTTGAAGCGCTGGCGGATGACGCCGGAGAGGTTTTCCAGGATTTCGCCGAGGTTGCCGCCGGTCGAGCCCTGAATCGCCACCGCCGTGACGAACAGTGGCAGGTCGTCCGACCCGATACGGGCGTAGAGATTGCGCATCGCGGTCTCCATGTCGGCCCCATAGGTGATTTCATCGGAGACGATGCCGAACTCACTGCCGATCGGGTCCGGCATCTCACGCCCCACCATGGAGATTGCGATCGGCACGGGGTGGCCAGCGCGCAAGCTGCGCACGATCATATCCAGTCCGTCTGGGAACTGGGCGCTGAACAGCTTTTGCCGCCGCGAGCGCAGCACGCGCAGCACGAAATAGGGAAGCGCAGTCGCGCTGAAGAGTGATGCCAAGATCGCCTGCAGGAGATCGCCGCGGAACATCATCATCAAGGCGAACACAAACAAGGCGATGACGGCGATGATTACGATCAGGCGCCCGAAGCCAAGCGTCACGCCCGATTGCAGGATCAGCCGATTGAGAGCGACCAGGCTGAGCTTGTAGTCGCCGCTGCCCGTCAATCCCCGCTCGCGGCGCAACTCGATCAGGACGGTTTCCCGATCGGTGCGGCCCTTCGACAGCATCAGCCGCCGATTGATCTGGCTGCGGTAGGACGCGGTCGAGTAGCACGTGAGATAGACCGCCTCGACCGCCAGCCCCACCGAAACGGCGATGAACAGCCAGACCAGATAGATCGGGTCGAAGTCGAGCAGCGTGCTCATAGCGGCTGCGAGGGATCGAAATAGGCGCCGGGAATCTTAATCCCCATCGCGACGAGATCGTGCAGGAAGCGCGGCCGCACGCCGGTAGCCTGGAAATGGCCCTGCACCGAGCCGTCCGGCGCCGTGCCGGTGCGTACGAACTTGTAGATTTCCTGCATCTGGATGATGTCTCCCTCCAGACCGGTAATCTCCGCGATACTCATGACGCGCCGCTTGCCGTCGGACAGCCGCGAAAGCTGCACGATGACACGGATGGCGGCGGCGATCTGGCCGCGGATCGAGGCGACCGTCATCGGCAGGCCGGCCATGCCGATCATCTGTTCGAGGCGCGAAATGGCGTCACGCGGCGTGTTGGCGTGGACCGTCGCCATCGAGCCCTCGTGGCCGGTGTTCATGGCCTGGAGCATGTCAAAGGCTTCTTCGCCGCGGCACTCGCCGAGGATCACGCGGTCGGGCCGCATGCGCAGCGCGTTCTTCACCAAATCGCGCTGGCGGATTTCGCCCTTGCCTTCGATGCTCGGCGGACGCGTCTCCATGCGGCCGACATGGGGCTGTTGCAGTTGCAGCTCGGCCGCGTCCTCGATGGTGAGCAGCCGCTCCTTTTCGGAGATGAACGCTGACAGTGCGTTGAGCATCGTCGTCTTGCCGGAACCGGTGCCGCCGGAAATGATCAGCGTGACGCGGGCCTTCACGGCGGCCGCGAGCAGCTCGGCCATTTGCGGCCGCAACGCGCCGACATCGACCAGCTTGCTCAGGTTGAACGGCTTCTTGGAAAATTTGCGGATCGACATCAACGGTCCGTCTATCGCGACCGGCCGCACCGCGACGTTGACGCGCGAGCCGTCGAGCAGACGGGCGTCGCACATCGGATGCGATTCATCGACGCGGCGTCCGACAGCGGAGACGATCTTGTTGATGATGCGCAAAAGATGCGCCTCATCCTTGAAGCGCACACCGGTCGGCTCCAGCATGCCCATGCGCTCGACATAGACGCACTCGTGGCCGTTAATCAGAATGTCGTTGACGCTCGGGTCTTTGAGCAGCGGTTCGAGCGGCCCGAGGCCCGTCATCTCGTCGAGAATTTCCGAGACGAAGTCGTTGAGCTCCTGCGTATTCAACGCCAGCCGCTCGACCAGCACATATTGCGACACGAGCTGCTGAACGTGGGCACGCATCTCCTCTTCCGGCAGCTTTTCCAGCGCTGAAAGATTGATTTCCTCGATCAGCCGACGATGCAGACGCACCTTGGCGTCGAGCAGCTTGTCGGTGAGAAGCGGATTGGGCGCCGCGGGCGCGGCAGTTTCGGGCGCTGCCTCGGGAAAGATGGTCCACGAGACCGCCTCCATCACACTTTCTTCCGCCGCCGGCACGATGGCCGGCCCTGCGACTCGGCGTGTTGTGAAACGACCTATCATGCACGACATCCTGTGGGGCGAGCGCGCACTTCAGATTTGCGGACGACTAGGAACGCGCCCATGAGAGCTTCAGTTTTTTCGCCGCGCCGGCGGCGTCCTTGCCCGGTTTGCTGATCTCTTGCGGCAGCACGAGCTGTTTCAGTTGAAGGGTGATCCTGTTGCCTTTCTTGACTTCTTCGAGCGGGACACCCCGGTCGATGGCCTCGCGAACGAGTGCATAATCGTTGGGGATGCAGGCCACGAACGCGTCCCCGATCGCCTGCTCGATATCGGCGCGGCGCAAGCCTTGCGAGAACATTTTCTGCACGAAGCGATTGATGATGACCTGCGGCTTGGGACCGTCGCCGAGACGTTCGCGGATCGCCGCGACGAGCTGCTTGGCGTGCCGTAGTCCCGGCACTGTGGTCTCGCTGATAACGAAGAGCCTGTTCGAGCCGAGCAGCACGCTGTCGGTCCAGGAGAACCAGGTACGCGGCATGTCGAACACCACGTAGTCGAAGTGCGACGACACCAAATCGAGGAGCCGCGTCACCACATCCGGATCGAATGAGCGCATTTCGGCGGGCCGATTTGGCGCCGCGACCACCGCGAGGCCGGAAGGATGATGCGACAGCATCACTTCGAGCAACTGCCGGTCGAGCCGTTCCGGGCGCGGCTCGATCTCATTGAGATTGAGGCGTGGCTCGATATCGAGGTAGTCGGCGCACGAACCATGCTGGAAATCGAGATCGACAAGGCAGGTCGACGCCTTGCCGCGCGTGCCGCTGTTCAACAGCAGCATTGCGGTTTGAACGGCGAGCGTCGTCACGCCGGCCCCGCCGACCGCTGGCAAGAACGTGAAGATCTGGGCTTCGGTAACATCCTTTGCGGCCGGCGCCTTGGCGACGCGCGCGCAGGCGCGCACCAGCTCGACCGGCGGCACCGGCTTCACGAGGAAATCGGCGGCCCGCATCTGCATCAGGCGGCGTGCGACGGCCTCCTCGAATTTCTGTGTCACCACAATGACTGGCGGCCAGTTACCGACCCGCACCATGAAGCGGTCGAGCGCTTCCAGTTCAGCGGCATCGCCCGCATCGAGATCGGCGACGATGACGGTGACATTAGTCAGATCGACGTTGTCGGCGTGATCCGACAATCTTCCCCTGATGACATCGAGACCAATTTGCGCGGCAACGCTGAATGTGGCGCGGACGGCCTCCTCGAATCCATCGTCGGCGGTCACGACGACCACCTTGGTCTGGATTGGAGACGCTGCCGTCCGGCCGATCGCCATGGTTCAAGTCCGCACTACGGTTTTCGCCGGGTCAGTATTTTGTCGCCCCAGGCGCCGCCATCGACCCGGCATTGCCGATCGCGGTACCCATCGCCGGCGGAGCACTGCCGGTCGATATCGGGCCATCACATTGTCCCAGCGGGATCGCCGGCGGAGCGTTATCGTTCGTCGGATCGAGGTCGACCGGCTGTGTGACCCGGTCGGCCCGGTAGCATTGGACTGCCCGCTGCATCCGCTCGCCGTTGAACGTCAGGTTGTTGTTATAGCTGTCGCGCGGCCACGGATCCGGGGTTTGCTCGGCCATGTTCGCTGCGATCGCATCGCCGCTGCCGAGCGAGATCGCCTGTCGCCGGTCCAGGTAGGAGTCGGAGTCGGCGGCGCAACCGGCGAGCAGCGCGCCAAGCGCCGCGACGGCGGCAACGGCGCGTGACGCCCGTTCAATCTTTGGCCGAGACATAGACGCCTCCATTCTTCGGCAGGTCCAGGATGTGGCCGACATAGGGCCGATTGAGCGCGTTGATGGCGAGCCGAGCCAGCGCGGGACTGACTTCCGCCTGTCCATTCAGGAAGAAATCGATATCGTTGCCGGGCAGCATGCTGTCGAACGGCGTGTGCACGGGATCGCTCGGCCGCAGCGGCTTGACGAGGTGCGGCGTGACGACGATGACGAGATCGGTCTCGTTTTTCTGGTACTGGGCGCTGCGGAACAATGTGCCGAGAACCGGAACATCGCCGACCCACGGCAACTGGTCCTGTTGGGTCTGGCTGTAGTTCTGCAACAGGCCGCCGAGCATGAAGCTCTGGCCGTCGCGCAGCTCGACCGTGGTCGAGGCCTCGCGCACGGTCAGCGCCGGTACCGAAATCCCGTTCGCCACCGACACCGAATGTGTCGGGTCGAGTTGGCTGACATTCGGCTTGATCACCAGATTGATCTGGCCACCCCTGAGCACGCTCGGCGTGAAGGCGAGCCCGACGCCGTATTTTTTATAGTCGACGGTCACGGCGCCGAGCGCGCCAGGAACCGGGATCGGGAACTCACCACCGGCGAGGAAGCTCGCGGTATCGCCCGAGAGCGCGACCAAGTTGGGCTGCGCCAAGTTGCGGATCAGGCCCCTCTGCTCAAGCGCGTTAAGCTCAACGTCGAGGGCATTGCTGCCTCCGATCAGCCGGCTGATGAGGAAGCCATAAGGCGCTGCGCCCGACAACACCCCGGCGGCAACCGTGCCCGTCACCGGCAGTTGCGAACTCGGAGTCTGATCGCCGATATTGGCGATGGTTCGCGCCCCGAACATGTTCCATTGCACGCCGAGCTCGCGGCTTGCGTCGCGCGATGCTTCGATGAAGCGGACTTCCAGCGCGACCTGCTGCGGCTGCAGGACCTGAACCGTGTTGACGATGTCCGGCGCGAATTGGCGGGCGATGCTCACCGCCTTGTCGAGCGTGACCGCGTCATCGACGGTACCGCTCAACATGATGCGGCCGTCGATCGACGACACTTTGATGCCGGTGCCGGCGAAGCGGACGATCTCGGCTCCGAGCCGGGATACGTCGTAGGACACCTCGACATCGAAAATGCCCACGACCTTTTTGCCTTCACCGTAGACGGTCACCCGCGTGGTGCCGATCTTCTTGCCGAGAATCGACAGCGCATGATCGGTCAGCGGGTTGACGTCAGCGACGTCGGGATTGCCGACCATGATGTCGACGAGACTGTCGTCAGTGCGCACGTCTTCGGATTTGCCGACCGTCACCGTAATCGTCGTGATGTGGGCCGGATTTACGTAGGTGATCTTTTCTTGCGCCCGCGAGGTCGCCGGCGCGCCCGCGAGGGCCGCCACAACAGCCGCCGCGAGCGCAAGAGTGGTCCGCCCGCGTTTGGCGCGCGATCCGCTGCCGGTGCTCCTGTCCGGATTGCATTGAACTGTACTGTAGAACGCGTCTTTGTACTGGCTGGTCACGTCGGCCTCCCCGCCGCTGCTGGTTATCCCCAAACTCAAATTCCAAACTCGAACCCCAGGTTGCTCCGTATTTGTCGCTGCTTCGTTGTATCAATCGTGCGTCGCGTCATCGGCCGAAAGCGCAGCGGATAGAGCTGTGCCGTGCTCGGTCGGAACCGTGTATTCAAAGCGCTTGGCCTGCTCTGCCGTGCCGCCGGGACGAATGACGCCGACGGTGACGAAGCGGGCATCAGCGACCGTTGTGCCGGGGCGGCCGAGATCGGCACTGGTCACGCGCCGTGTCGCTTCGGTCGCCGGCTCTCCCGCCTTGCGCAATAGCAGCGAGAGCGTACCGGCCGTGGCCGCGAGCGCGATTTTCTGCCCGTTGGTTTCGTCGACCTCGAGCGTGACCGCCTTTGCGACCGAAGGCTTCTCAGTGCGCTGATCCGCAAGCTGGTCGATGGCGAGAACGCGGGCGTCCTGAAGGACGACATCGTTCATCGCGTTGTTCTTCTCGCCCTGCCGCGTCAGCACCACATCGACATGATCGCCGGGCAGCACGAAACCGCCGACGCCTTCGACATCGTTGACGCGGATGGTGACCGCCTTCATGCCTTCGCCGAGCATCGCCGACAACGTGGCGCGCTGGCCCGGGCCGGTGACCTTGGAAGCGAGAATTGCCTCGTTGGTGTCGATCGGCATCAACACGACCCGCTTGCCTGATGTCAGATCGGTGATTTTGCTGAATGCGCCCTTTGGCATGGCCTCTTGCGGCCACGGCACTTCACGCAGTCCGGAAGCAGCGAGCTCGTCGCCGAACCGCAGCGGCCGGCTCGCGACCACGATGGTACTCTCGGCCGGCGCCGCCTTGCGCTGCGCTTCCAGGCTTCTCATGCGTTGGTCGGCTTGCTTGTTGAGCCAGACCTGCGCCAAAAACACCGCCACGACCCCGAACAGGGCCGCAAACGCTGTCATGACGATTGTGCTTGTACGCAACTTCAGCCCCTGATGACGCCGGCGATTTCGTCGTTGTTCGTGGCGAGTATCGGTTCGCCTAAGTATTGAATTGGTGAAGCAATATGGGGTTTTCCCCCTATGCTGAAGATTGCTTCAAGCAGTATTCTTTACGGCGCGTGTATCGGCGCGATCGAAGTGAAGAGATATCGTTTACAGAAAATCATGCGTGACGTTGCGCATGCGATTAGACGATGCCGGCAAGCGCGAAGACACGGGTTTTTCGCGACCACCGCGACTGAGTCGCGCGTCACAATGCAGACGCATCGATTTTAACGAAATGCAGTAGGACGCTATTAACGACGCGCTCAAGCGATCAATTCAGACGCGTGCAAAGCCGCGCGGAACGGCGTGCATGAGCTCGATTCCGGATTTGGTAATCAAGACCATTTCGCCGGTTTGCACGCCGGCCATGCCGTCCAGCGTCACTACGTTGGGCTGAATCACAACGACCATTCCGGCGCGGAACGGCTCGTCGGGCACGTGAGCACTCGGTCGACTGCGCGAGCCCAGGATCGGCGGCAGGTAGCCGCCGCCATAGCCATGCAGGAGATCGTCGATGATGGTGAAGCCCGAGGCTTCGATGATGCCCGAAGCTTCAATCACCTCGCGCGGCGTGGCGCCCTCTTTCAGCACGGCGGCGACGGCATCGAACGTCGCATCGGCGACAGCGTGCAAATCGCGATAAAGCCTGGGCGGCTTCTCACCGATTGCAAAGCTGCGCAGCACCTGCCCCGGATGATCCCAGAAAGCGGCGCTGATCTCAGCGAAGACGATGTCGCCGCGCTCGACCCTGCGATTGGCGGCAAATTGTGTCGGCACGCCGAGGCGGGGCGAAGCCATCGGCGTGACGCCGATAAAATGGATGACGGTGGTGCCGCCGTGCGCGACGTAACCCCGCTCGACGATGTCGGCGAGCTCGCGCTCGGACAACCCCGGCTGCAACGCCTGGCGGAGCGCCGTCATGCCCCGATCGGTAAGCGCGGCGCCGATGCGCAGCCAGTCGATCTCCTCGGTCGACTTGACTTGGCGCAGACGCGTATAGGGACGATTAAGATTGACGATCGAGCCGAAGCGCGCGGAGAGGGTCGCATGCTGCTCGAACGTCATCGGCCCGATGACGGCGACGCGCCCTTCCCGCGCACCGCACTTTTCCAATACCGCGACAGCGGCAGCAATCGACGACCCGCCGCCCCATTCGACCGCGGCAGGTTTTGCTATCTGCCGCGCCAGCGGCGCGTGATTGACGTGCTGGACGAACATTGCGTCCGGCTGACCTGGCGTAAACACGCCGACGGCCTCGGTGGTGACCGGCCAGCCCGTCAGCCATTGTACCGCAGAGCCGAAACGGTTGGCGCCGCAATAGACGAGATGGTCCGCGCCGGCTTCGATGAGCAAACCCGCCATCGCCGCACGGCGGCGCGCCATCTCGGCATCGCTGAACCGCGGATATTCGGCCTCATGAATCGCCTGCAGCCGTGACGGCAACGCGAGGCCGGCTGCACTGTCATCGGGCGATTGCACGCTCATGGCGCCACCTTAAGGGGGTGGGCTTGGCAAATCCATTTTGTTAGGTGAAAGCACTCAACCGTCGGTTTGAGGCGGGAGATTGCCGAGCCCCACCCAGGAGAGCCTATGCCCTCGAGTTTGATCGACTCCGCCGTATTCCGCGACATCTTCTCGACCGAGGCGATGCGACGGGTGTTTTCCGACGAGAACCGCGTGCAAAAATACCTCGATTTCGAAGCGGCCCTGGCACGGGCGCAGGGACGGCTCGGCGTCATTCCGACGGAAGCAGAGGAGGAAATCGTCCGGCATTGCAAGGCCGGCGAGATCGATTTCGTAAAGCTCAAGGCCCAGACCGAACGCATCGGTTATCCGGTGCTGCCCGTAGTGCAACAGCTCGTCGCGCTGTGCCGCGACGGGCTCGGCGAGTGGTGCCATTGGGGCGCGACCACGCAGGACATCACCGACAGCGCCACGGTGATGCAAATCCGCGAAGCGTTGACGCTGATCGAGACCGACCTCAACGGCATTGCCAACGCTCTCGCGAACCTCGCACGCAAATACCGCGACACGCCGATGGCCGGACGCAGCAACTTGCAGCAGGCGGTGCCCATCACCTTCGGCTACAAGATGGCGACGCTGCTCGCCGCGTTTGAGCGGCACAAACAGCGGCTCAGGGAATTGCGCGCGCGCGTCCTTGTCGGCGAATTCGGCGGCGCGGCCGGGACTCTGTCGTCGCTCAGCGGCCGCGGCCTCGAAGTGCAAGCCGAATTGATGAAGGAGCTCAAGCTCGGCCAGCCGGCGATCGCCTGGCACACCGTGCGTGACACTATCGCTGAGGTCGGCTGCTTCCTCGGCATCGTTACCGGCACCTGCGGCAAGATCGCCTTCGACGTGAAGTTGATGATGCAGACCGAAGTGGAGGAGCTCTATGAACCGTTCCACGAGGGCCGCGGCTCATCGAGCACCATGCCGCAGAAGCGCAATCCGATCTCGTCGGTCTACATCACCGCGCTCACGTCAGTCGTGCGGCAGCAGACTGCAGCATTGCTTGATGCCATGGTCGAAGACCACGAGCGCGCCACCGGTCCCTGGGAGATCGAATGGATCGTGCTGCCGGAGATTTTCTGCCTGACGGCCGGCGCGCTCGCGCAAACACTTTTCGTTCTGACCGGCTTGCAGGTCGATGAGAAGAAGATGCGCAGCAATCTCGACCTGACCAAAGGGCTGATCGTCTCCGAGGCCGTGATGATGGGGCTCGGACCCTATCTTGGCCGGCAATATGCGCACGACCTCGTCTATGACATCTGCCGCAAGGTGGTCGCCACCGGGCGGCCGTTGGCCGATCTATTGGCCGAGAACGCGGAAATCACCAAACATCTCGATCGGGCCGCGCTGGCCAAGCTCTGCGATCCGGCGAATTATCTGGGCGAGGCCGGCGCGATGGTGGACCGGGTGCTGGCGATGCGGTGATACCGACTCGGCTTCGTTACGCTACGGCCTTAATCACTCCGCCGCCGCAGCCTTCGCGGCGCCCTGTTCGCGCACGAATTTCTGCACCGCCAACTGGTCGATCTTGCCGGAGCCAAGCATCGGCAATTTGTCGAGAACGATGATTTCCGACGGGAACATCAGTTCCGAGGCGTGCTTGCTGCGGGCATAGGCGAGAAAATCGCTGCGCGCGGCGCCGTGCTTGTCGGTTACCATGATAAGGCGCTCGCCCTTGCGCGGATCGGCGACCGCCGCGACCGCGGTCTGGTTGTTCGGCCACAACTCCGCGGCCAGCATTTCTACAGCGGCAAGTGAGACCATTTCGCCACCGACCTTGGCGAAGCGCTTGGCGCGGCCCTTGATGGCGACGAACCCCTGCTCGTCGATGGTGACGATGTCGCCGGTGTCGTGCCAGCCGTCGGGCGGCGGCTCCAGAACGCCAGGCTTGTCAGCTCGTAGATAGCCGAGCATGACATTCGGCCCTTTGACGAACAGCCGGCCGCCCTCCTCGACGCCCTCGACCTTTTCGAGCCGCGACTCCATGCCGGGCAGCAACCGGCCGACGGTGCCGAACTTGTTGAACATCGGCGTGTTGAGCGCCATCACCGGCGACGTTTCGGTGACGCCGTAGCCTTCGAGAATACGCAGCCCGAATTTCTCCAGATAGATCTGGCGCGTTGTCTCGCGCACCGGCTCGGCGCCGGCAAGCACATAGCGCAGCGAGCGGAAGTCGTAGGGGTTGGCGACGCGCGCGTAGCCGTTGAGAAACGTGTCGGTGCCGAACAGTACGGTGGCGCACACGCCGTAAACCAGTTCGGGCACGTTGCGGTAATGCAGCGGCGACGGATAAAGATAAGTCGATACGCCGGAAACGAGTGGCAGCACGGTGCCTGCGGTGAGCCCGAACGAGTGGAACACCGGCAGAACGTTGAACAGCTTGTCTTCGCGTCCGAAGTCGATCCGCGCCGCCGCCTGGGCGACGTTCGTCAGCATATTGCGGTGTGACAGCACTACGCCCTTGGGCTGGCCTTCCGATCCGGAAGTGAACAGGATCGCGGCCCAGTCATCGGGATTGCGCGCGACCAGCGGCTTCTTCCATTGCAGCGCGCCCCGCAGCTTGTCGAGGAAGGTGATCGTCGGGCGGATATCCTCCAGATAGACAATTCGCACCTGCTTCTCGATCTGAGCGACGAGATTTTCGAGCCGGCCCTTTTCCACGAAGGCGCGCGACGTGAGAATGATATTCAAGTCGGCCGCGCGGCAGGCCGCCAATACGTTCGCCGCACCCGCGGTGAAGTTGATCATCGCCGGCACACGACCGGCCGACATCACCGCGAACAGCGTGACCACGGCGCCGTTGGAGGTCGGCAGCATGACGCCGAGGGCGCGGCCCACGGGCGCCAGCGGCATCAGCTTGGCGCCGAGAATCCTGGCCGCCTGCAGCATTCGCTTGTAGGTCATCTGGCCGCTGACCGGATCCTCGATCGCTAGCCAATTCGGGCCGTGCACTCTCGCGGCGTCGATCAGCGCCTGGATGACGGTGCGGTCGGTCGACGTCGTCTTGAAGATCATGTCGGACATGACTGAATATAAAGCGGCGCCTGCGACCTGCCGGCGACGGCGGCCCTTAAGTTCGGCGGGCACAGTGAGCTTTACTGGCTCAAGAATGGTGACTTTGATCTTGGGAAACCACCGGCGGCGGATTTGCGAGGACTTCAGGCGGCTGAAGACCGTTGCTTCCGGTCCCTCGATGCGCACCGGGACCACCATGGCGTCCGCTTTGTCGGCGACCAGCGCCACGCCATCGTAGATTTTCATCAGGCTGCCGGTGACGGTGATGCGGCCTTCCGGAAAGATCACCATCATGTTGCCGTCGCGCACCGCGTTGATGAGATCGCGCATCGCCATCGGCCGCAGCGGATCGAGCGCCATGGTGCGGACGAATTTAAGAAAAGGCTTGATCCACCAGTGTTTCGACATCGCCACGTCGATGGCGAAAACCGGACGTTTAGGCAGGATCGACGCCGCCAGCGGCGGATCGAGAAAGCTGACGTGATTGAGCGCGATGACGGCGTTGTGACCGGCCTTCTCGACGTTCTCCAGTCCTTTGACCTCGAGGCCGTAAAAGGCGCGGAACACGATTGAAAGAAAATCGCTCATCCAGTTCGCCGGCATGGTGCGGGCGATGGCGACGGCGACGACAAGCGTCGCACAGCCCACCAGCACGACGGCCATTGGGACACTGACCCCTAACGCCGCCTGCAGCGCGCCGAAGACCACCGAGCCAACGACCATGAAGGCGGCGTTGAGGATGTTGACGGCGCCGACGACACGGGCGCGGCGATCCGGATGGGCCCACGCTTGGATCGCAGCGAAAGTAGGCACCGCATACAAGCCTCCGGCGCCCGCGACTCCGGCCAAATCGATGGCGATATGAATGGCCCCAGGCGCTGCGAAATAGTCCCCGATGCCCAATGGCGTTGCCGAATGGGCAAAGCCCGAGGCAGTCCAGCCGAGATCGATGGCGAACAATCCGATCAGCACAGCGCCGACCAGCGTCGGCAGTAGAACGATGCGCCCATGAGCGAGCCAAGCGGCCGACACCGAACCGATGGCCACGGCAATCGAGAAAATC
This sequence comes from Xanthobacteraceae bacterium, assembly GCA_035499475.1. Taxonomy (GTDB): domain Bacteria; phylum Pseudomonadota; class Alphaproteobacteria; order Rhizobiales; family Xanthobacteraceae; genus BOG-931. The sequence continues at coordinate 21,108 of DATJYT010000060.1, forward strand.
GTCAGAAAGACCGTTGAAACGGCTTCGGTTCCGCCGATGTTGGTTTTCACCAGCGGTACCATCAACTGCATGACAACGAGGCCCACAAGCCAGAACCAACTGTTGACGAGCCCGCCCCACCACAAACGCGGATCGGCGCGCAGCTCCTTGAGGAGGCGCCAAGTGGACACCACAATGTTGGGATTGATCTTGATATCGGGCGCGCCTGCGGCAACCCGCGGGATCATTCGCGCCGACATCCAGGCCACGAATGCCGTCAGGAGCATCAGCCAGGCGAAGTGCAGCGGATTACTGTCACCTTTGGCGGCGATACCGGCCATGATCGTGCCGAGGAGGATGGCGAGAAATGTGCCGCCTTCGATCAGCGCGTTGCCGGCCGGGAGCTCTTCTCGCGCGAGCTGATCAGGCAGCATGCCATACTTGACCGGCCCGAAGAGCGCGCCCAGCGCTCCGAACATAAACAACGCAACATAGAGAAGGGCAAGGTGGTGCAGCGCAAAACCCGCAACAGCAACCAAGGCCGCGCCCATCTCGACGAACTTGATTCGCTGAGCCACCCACGCTTTGTCGTAGCGGTCCGCGATCTCGCCGGCGAGGCTCGAGAGGAAAAAGTAGGGCGCCATGAAAACCGCGCCCGCCAGTTGGATCAGCGGCGCAGCCTCCGCGTCGGCAACCTGATAGGCGATCAGAAACAGGAGCGCCGCCCTCAGGAAGTTGTCGCCGAACGCCGCGAAGAACTGACACAGGAACAGCGGCGCGAAACGGCGCGTCGTCATCAAGGACGTGAACATGGCTTCGTTCGCTTTCCTGCCGCTCGAAAAGCCGCCGCGCCGGCTCCGGTCACCGATACGCAGTCTAGACGGCAGCGGCCACGTTGGCGACGCAGCCCCCCGCCCCACGATTATTCACTAACGAAATCAGTTGCTTATAACATAATTGAAGGGTGGGAATCAAAGCCCTATCGTGCCGCGGGCCGAGGCGGGGGACCGATCGCAGAAACCACATAAGGAATGGCAACGATGAAACTCAAGGATCAGGTGGCGATCGTGACCGGCGCCGGCCGCAACATCGGCGAGGAAATCGCCAAACTGTTCGCCGCGGAGGGCGCCAAAGTCGCGATCGTCGACCTCGACAAGGTGCGCGGCGAGCGTGTTGCCAAGGCGATCAAGGACGCCGACGGGGAAGCGACGCTGTTTCTCGCCGACGTGTCGAAAGGGAGCGACGTCGCCGCTTTGGTCAAGGACGTAGTCGCCCGCTACGGCCGCATCGACATCCTCGTCAACAACGTCGCCATTTCCGACAACAAGCATATCTTCGACATTACCGAGGAAGAATGGGACCGCGTGCTGAGTGTCACGCTGAAAAGCCAGTTTCTCATGGGCAAGTACGTCGGCCAGCAGATGGCCGCGCAAGGCGGCGGTCGCATCGTCAATATCGGCTCGACCTCGGGTTTCATGGGACGCAGCCGCGCCATCGCTTATTCGGCCGCCAAAGGCGGCGTCGCCAATCTGACTCGCGCCATGGCGACACAACTCGCGCCGCACAAGATCAGGGTCAATGCCATCGTGCCGAACAAGATCGGCTCGCCAGTCGGCAAGGACGAGTTCGACCCGTCCCGCCCGGTGCCCAATATGGCGAAGCGCCCGGGCCAGCCCGAAGAAGCCGCCAAGGCCATTCTGTTTCTCGTCAGCGACGATTCGTCATTCGTCTACGGCGCCAATCTGTTCGTCGACGGCGGCGTCTCGGCGATGGACTTATCGTAAGCGTTTTTGCCTTTACGACCGCGATCAGGGAAAGAACGGATAGGTGGCGGCCACCGCGCCGAAGTCAGGGAAGCGCAGAATGAGATTGATCGCCACCAAAAAGCCGATGATGCAGAGGCTGGAGACGAACTGGAAATCCTGATCCCAGACCGTAGCCCGCAAGCGCGACCACGCCATCGGCGATGGCGGCGGCGCCTCGCGCACGATGGTTCGGGTCCGAGCGGGTGGAAGTTCGCCTCGCATGGGCATGTCGCATTGCTCCTGTGGCCGGCGCGATCGCCGCGAAAATTCGCGTTCAAATCGAAGCAAGATAGGTGCCAAGTTCATTGCGGTGAAATTCGGCTGTGCTCCGGTTCGGTACTCTGTCAGTTCGCCGTTAGTTTTTTGTCACGATTGATTCTTAACAAATGCAGGTCGCTTTAATCTCCGCAAAAAAATGGATGGGTGGCCGATCAGCGCGCGGGCTTGATCAGCGTAGATGACGGCGAAAGTCGCCTATCCGTACTTCACCGGCTTGTTGCCGGTCCAGTTCGGCGGGTTACTGGCTTTGACGCGGCGTGCGTCCTTGACCAGTTCCTTGATGGCGCCGGTAATCGGCAGCGCCAGACCGGCCTTGTCGGTCATGTCGGCGACGATTTGCATGTCCTTGAGCGCCCAGGTGAAGGAAATCATGTCCCATTCCTTGAGCGCATCGGAAGCGCCCGAGCTCATCATCAGCGCCTCGCGTAGTTTGACGAGATCGATGCCAGTGGTCTCGGCGAGCCTGCCGGCTTCGAGAAGGCCGATGGCATTCACCCAGAGCAGCAGATTGTTCATGGTCTTGCCGACCTGGCCATGGCCGACATCGCCGAGATGCATGATGTCGGACGCGAAAGTGCCATAGACCGGCCGCGCGCGGGCGACGACCTCGGCCTTACCGCCGACCAGCGCTAGCAGCGTGCCGCTGTCGGCAGCGAAGCGGCCGCGGCAGATCGGAGCGTCGAGAACCTCGATGCCTTTTTCGGCGACGCGCGCGGCGACGGCCTTCACCGTGTCGGGCTTTGCCGTCGATGAAATGGCGATGATGGACCCGGGTGCCATGGTCTCGAACAACCCGTCCTTGCCAAATGCGACATCGTTGACTTCTTCGTCGTAACCGACGCCGAGGATGACGATATCGCTCGCTTTGCCGACTTCGGCCGGCGTCGCGGCGATTGCTGCGCCGATAGCGCGTGCGGCGTCGCGCTGCTTCTCGCTCACATCGCACACGGTGACCGTGTAGCCCTTCGCGACAAGGTGCTTGAGCATGGCGAAGCCCATGCGCCCTGCCCCGACGATGCCGACCCGATCCTTCTTGCCGTCCGCCATGATCATCAATCCTTGCTGCCGTAGTCCTGCTCGGCCGATGCTGCCGAGACATAGCCTTCCGCGATATCGCGCGCGAGCGCGGCGGGATCGCGCTTTTTGGGATCGCCATAACCGCCGCCGCCCGCGCTCTGCAGCAGGAAACGCTCGCCGGCATGCAGATCATAGCGGCCCGAGGCCGGCGTTTCGCGCTCATCCGGCGTGCCGAGGTGAATGACGAAACGGCTGCGGCTCCCGGTCTTGCCGCCGGCGACCCCGTTGGGCGGAAATTTCGCCCGGTCGTAGCGCCGCACCACTGTTGCATCTTGCAGCAGCTCGTAAACCCGGCGAAACGCCAAACCGCCGCGGAACTCGCCGGCGCCGCAGGAATCCTGCACCAAATCGAACTCCGTGATGCGGCACGGAAACTCGGTCTCGAGAATCTCGATCGGCGTGATGTGCAAATTGCTGGTATGGGTCGCGACCGCCGAGGCACCGTCATTGCCGTTGCCGCCACCATAGGCCGAGCCGAGAATCTCATATTGCAACGACGGCTGCCCCGGCCGGCCGCCGTCCTTCCACGAGATCAGCAAGGCACCGCTCGATCCGCCATTGGCGACCGCGCGCTCGGGACGGAACGGCGCCAGCGCCTCGAGGATGACGTCGGTGAGCTTGAGGTTAGCCGCCTGATAGGAACTGACCGGCGCCGGCGCGCTGGCATTGGTGACGGTGTTGGGCGCGTATTCGAACCGCACCACCTCGCGCATGCCGTCGTTGAAATGCAGTTTCGGATCGAGCGCGCCGATCAGCGAATAGAACACGCAGGCCTCGACCATCGACGGCCGCAGATTGATCGGCCCCTTGGCCTGGCGATCGGCCTTGGTGAAATCGAACGTGATCTCCCCCTTCTCGACCCGCACGGTCACGGCGAACCGCACTGGCCGGTCGAGCTCGACGCCGTCGTTGTCCATGAAGCCTTCGGCCGAAGCTTCCCCGTCGGGCAGCGCCTTGATGGCGGCGCGCAGCTCATCGGCCGCGCCTTTGAGCAGTGCCGCGAACGATTCCATGACGGCGGCGGCGCCGAATCGCTCGCAGGTCTCCAGGATGCGCTCCGCACCCATCCGGGTCGCCGCCATCTGCGCGTGCATGTCGCCGCGCACCAGTTCGGGTTGCCGGCTGTTGGCGAGGATCAGTCGCTCCAGATCGGCATTGAAGACGCCGCGCGAATAAATCTTAACCGGCGGCAGCAGCAAGCCTTCCTGGAAGATTTCCGTGGCGCTCGCCGAGGTCGAGCCCGGCATGGTGCCGCCGACGTCGGCCTTGTGCGCAATCGAGCCGGCGAAGCCGACCAGCGTC
>DATJYT010000061.1:0-19830 GCA_035499475.1 Xanthobacteraceae bacterium
ACCGGCCTCTATCACCTCGCCATTCTCTATCCGACGCGGGCGAAACTCGCCGATGCATTACGTCGCCTGATCGAGGCCAAAATTCCGCTCGACGGGGCATCGGACCACGGCGTCAGCGAGGCGCTCTATCTGCGCGACCCCGACGAGAATGGTGTCGAGCTCTACTGGGACCGGCCGAAAGAGCTTTGGCCGCGTACCGCAAACGGCGAGCTCGCCATGTTCACGCATCGGCTCGATTTGATGAATCTGCTCGCCGAGCACGGCAAGACACCCGAGGCGAACGTGGATGCGCCGCTCTTTGAGCCGGCGCGAGGACCCTGATCAACCTTCGCCGGGCGCCTGCGCGTGGATGGCGAGCGCGTGCACGCGGCCCTTCAGCTCGTTGGCAAGCGCCGCGTTGATCATGCGATGGCGATCGAGGCGGCTCTTTCCGCGAAAGGCTTCAGCCACGATATAGACTCGGTAATGGGTTTCCCCGCCCGGCCGGTGGCCGGCGTGGCCTTGATGCAAGTGCGATTCGTCTTCGACGTGCAGGCTCTCCGGCGCGAAGGCGGCCGCGAGCTTTGTGGTGATGATGTCCTGCATTCCCATGACGGTGCCTTAGCGATCACCAGACATTAACGTCAACTACCGCGCCGCGCGGATTTGCCATCTGTCAAGTCTTGAAGGTGCCATCGACGCACCCGCATAATCATAACAATGGGTACCAACTCTCCGCTCTTTGATCGCATCCGGGTCAAGCCAGATCAGGATCGCCGCCTGCGCAACGAACTGCCGGGCTGCCAGTGGCCGTCCTGCGACGCTCCGGCCACGCATCGGGCGCCGAAGGGGCGGCTGCGCGCCAACGAATATTGGCAGTTCTGCCTCGAGCACGTGCGCGAATATAACAGTTCGTACAATTTCTTCGCCGGCATGAACGAAGACGCCATCGCGAAATATCAAAAGGACGCGATCACCGGCCACCGTCCGACCTGGAAGATGGGTTCGATCGGCGGCAAGCGCGACGCGCGCCGCAAGGGCGCGCGGGACCATCGTAATTCCGATTGGGCCACGGACGATCCATTTTCGCTGTTCGGCGAAATGGGCGCGCGGCCCGGTCATGCGCGCCCGGCGTCCGAGGGTCGCAAGATTCTCAATGCGCAGCGCCGCGCCTTCGATGCGCTCGGGCTTGAAGCGGACGCCAAGCGGGCCGATATCAAGGCCAGGTTCAAGCTGTTGGTAAAGCGGCATCATCCCGATGCGAACGGCGGCGATCGCAGCTCCGAAGACCGCCTTCGGGAGATCATTCAGGCCTATAATTACCTGAAGTCCGCGGGTTTCTGCTGAGGCGCCGGGTGGCTTTCAACCCCTTGGGCCTTTCTGCTAGATGTACCAGGAACATTCCGACCGCCGGTAACAGCCGATTCGCGCCTCGGACATGCTGAGTTCCTTGCCGAGGTCACGGAGGAGCAATGACTCTCGCAACTGATACCCCGTCCGGCATGCCGGATATGAAAGTCTCGATCCGACAGGTGTTCGGGATCGACAGCGATCTTGAGATTCCGGCCTATTCGGAGCCGGACGAATACGTGCCGGATCTTGATCCGGACTACCGGTTCGACCGGCCGACGACGCTTGCGATCTTGGCCGGCTTCGCCCGAAATCGCCGCGTCATCGTCACCGGTTATCACGGCACCGGCAAGTCGACCCACATCGAGCAAGTCGCGGCGCGGCTCAATTGGCCGTGTGTGCGCGTCAATCTCGACAGCCATATCAGCCGCGTCGATCTCATCGGCAAGGATGCCATCGTGATCCGCGAAGGCATGCAAGTGACTGAATTCCGCGACGGTATTCTGCCGTGGGCGCTGCAGAACAATGTCGCCTTGTGCTTCGACGAATACGATGCCGGCCGGCCGGACGTGATGTTCGTCATCCAGCGTGTGCTGGAATCGTCAGGGCGCTTGACGCTGCTCGACCAGAACAAGGTCATCAAGCCGCATCCGGCATTCCGTCTGTTCGCTACCGCCAACACCGTCGGTCTCGGCGACACTTCCGGCCTCTATCACGGCACCCAGCAGATCAACCAGGGCCAGATGGACCGCTGGTCGATCGTCACGACGCTGAACTACCTGCCGCACGACAATGAGGTCGACATCGTGCTGGCGAAGGCGAAGCACTATCAGACCGCCGAAGGCCGCGACATCGTCTCGAAGATGGTGCGTGTGGCTGACCTCACCCGCAATGCATTCATGAACGGCGATCTTTCGACGGTCATGAGTCCGCGCACGGTGATCATCTGGTCGGAGAATGCCGAAATCTTCAACGACATCGGCTTCGCGTTCCGGCTCACGTTCGTCAACAAGTGCGATGAACTCGAGCGTCCCCTGGTCGCGGAGTTCTATCAGCGCTGTTTCGGGCAGGAACTGCCGGAATCGGCGGTTAACGTCGCGCTGAGCTGAGGCCGGATGCCTGCACCGCGCGTCGAGAAGCTGCTCGGTCCGGCTAAGCGGGAAATCGGCAAGGCGTTGCGCGCGTACAATACCGCCGCGGCCGGTGACGGTGACTATCATCCGTTGGCGGTGACGATCCGTGATAAAGGCAAGATCGTCGCCGGTCTGGTCGCCGAGACGTACTGGGGTTGGATGTTCGTGAATATGCTGTGGGTGTCCGAGCGGCGGCGCGCCAAAGGTTTCGGCCGGTCGCTGTTGGAGAAGGCCGAAGCGGAGGCGAAAAAGCGCGGCGTGCACAACGTGTATCTCGACAGTTTCACGTTTCAGGCGCCTGCCTTCTATTCGAAGCTCGGCTATCGCGAATTTGGTCGATTGAAAGGGTTTCCGGCCGGTCACGATCGTGTTTGGATGACGAAAGCGCTGCAATGACGTCCAACATCAAGCCCAAGGCTCCGGCCAAGGGAGCGCCGACCGAGCCGTTCAAGCGCGCAGTCAGCGTTTGCCTGCGCGCGATCGCCGGTAAAGGCGACCTCGAAGTGTCTTACGCGGCCGAACGGCCCGGCCTGTCCGGCGGCAAGGCGCGGCTACCGGAGCCGCCGCGCCGGCTCAACGAGCGCGAGGCCGCGATCGTGCGCGGTCACGCCGATTCCATTGCGCTGCGGCTCGCCTGTCACGATCCCGCTGTTCATCGCAAGCTCGCGCCCGGCGGCCAGCAGGCCCGCGCCGTGTTCGAGGCGGTTGAGCAGGCCCGCGTTGAGGCCATCGGTTCGCGCCGCATGGGCGGCGTTGCGAAAAATCTGACCGCCATGCTCGACGACCGCTTTCACCGCGGCAAGTTCGACGAGATCACCGACCGCGCCGATGCGCCGATCGAGGACGCGCTGGCCATGATGGTGCGCGAGCGGCTCACCGGCGAAGCGCCGCCAGCGGCAGCGCGCAAGCTCGTCGAACTGTGGCGTCCGCTGATCGAGGACCGCGCCGGAAAGAATCTCGATCGTCTCGAGCGGGTCGTGAACGACCAGCGCCGCTTCGGCGACGTCGTTCATGACCTGCTCGATTCGCTCGATATGGGCGAGGATCGTTCGAGCGAGTCCGAGGAGGACGAGGGCGAGGACGGCGAGGAGGAGAACCGCAAGGAGGATCAAGGTCAGGACGGCGAGGCTTCCGATTCCGCCGACAGCGAGCGGATGAGTGCGGAGGCGGAAGCTTCGGCCGACGAGCTCCCCGACAGCACTTCCGAGGCGGTCGATGCGCCGGCCGCCGAGATGGCCGACGACGCCGAGATGGGCGATTCGGAGACCGCCGCCGAGCCATGGCGCCCGCGCCAGGGCCGCAACGAGCCGCGCGGGCCTGACTATCGGCCGTTCACCTCGAAGTTCGACGAGGTCGTCGGCGCCGAGGATCTCTGCGAGCCCGAAGAGCTTGAGCGCCTGCGCGGTTATCTCGACAAGCAGCTTTCACATCTGCAGGGCGTGGTGGCGCGACTGGCCAACCGCCTGCAACGGCTTTTGCTGGCGCAGCAGAATCGCGCCTGGGAGTTCGACCTTGAAGAAGGCCTGCTCGATCCGGCGCGGCTGTCGCGCGTCATTGTCGATCCGATGCATCCGCTGTCGTTCAAGCGCGAAAAGGACACCGACTTCCGGGATACTGTGGTGACGCTGCTGCTCGACAATTCCGGTTCGATGCGCGGGCGGCCGATCACGGTCGCGGCGACCTGTGCCGATATCCTCGCGCGCACGCTCGAGCGCTGCGGCGTCAAAGTGGAAATTCTGGGCTTCACCACGAGAGCCTGGAAGGGCGGGCAGTCGCGGGAAGCCTGGCTTGCCCAGGGCAAGCCGCCCAATCCCGGCCGCCTCAATGACCTGCGCCACATCATCTACAAGTCCGCGGATGCGCCGTGGCGCCGCGCCCGCAAGAACCTCGGTCTGATGATGCGCGAAGGTCTGCTCAAGGAGAATATCGACGGCGAGGCACTCGATTGGGCGCACAAGCGCCTCTTGGCGCGGACTGAGACCCGCAAGATCCTGATGATGATTTCCGACGGCGCGCCGGTCGACGATTCGACGCTCTCGGTCAATCCCGGCAATTATCTGGAGCGGCACCTGCGCTGGATCATCGAAGATATCGAGACCCGCTCGCCGGTAGAATTGATCGCCATCGGCATCGGCCATGACGTCACGCGCTATTACCGTCGCGCCGTCACGATCGTCGATGCCGAGGAGCTTGGCGGCGTCATGACCGAGAAGCTCGCGGAACTGTTCGCGGAGCACCCGAGCGAAGAGCGCATGCCGCGCCCGAGCCGGCCGCGCCGTTTGCAGTAAACGCACCAATCGGAGATCAGCCGACGATCTCTGCAGCGCGCGCGTGGGCTGCCAGCAGCGCCGGCAGCCGTGAAGGCTCGCCGCGCGCCATGCCGCATTCGGTCCCGATGCCGTCCACACGAACGTGCCGCCGCGCGGCGGCAAGCCGCTTGGCGTCGCCTTCGGCGTCGTTGTGGTGGATGAGGCCGAGATAGAGCGCGGTCCCGGGCGGCAGTTTCAACTTTTCGAGCGGCGCGAAATAGGCGTCGTCGGTGCGTCCCTTCGGCACCGGAAGATGGAAGAACTGGATCGGCCGTTGGACGCGCGCGACAATGGCGTTGACGATCTCGGTCATGATGCCGGCATCCTTCGGCTGCACCATGTGCTCGTCGGCGGGGCTGCCGTAACATAGGTGGTAGCCGAGCTCGATTTGCTTCGGCACCGCGTCGCCGATCTCAGCCAGGACGTCGATCGTCTCGGTGCGGAAATCGACCGGGCCCTTGTCGAAATAGCCCTCCCAGGCCAACACCTCCTGGCAGACGTCCCACTGAATGGCGATGCGGTCGTTCGGCAGCGCCGCCGCGATCGCCTTGACCTCGCCGATGAAATGCTTGGTCAGCGACGGCAGCAGTTTCTGCCGGTCCTGTGGCACCATGTTGTTGTAAGTCGGCGCGATCGGCGTCGGGATGCTGATCTGAAATTTCACGCCCGCCGGGATGACGCCCGCCTTCTGCAAGCGATCGAACACGCCGTACGACTCGATCGCCATGTCGGCGTAGCCGGTCTTGAAATCCTTGGCATCCGGCGTCATGCCAGGCTTGATACGCAGCCGCGGAATTTCCCGCACCACCTTGCCGTCCCACTGCACGAATTTGAATGGCGGCACGCCGGTCGCGAATTCGATCGCCGGATTTTGCGCCAGCACGTCCTGCAGGAAACGAATCCAGGTCTTGCGGATTCCAGTCTCGCCGTCGGGTAAACGCACGACGTGCGGTCCGACCGCACCGGCCAGCGTGCGGAACACGGTCTCGGAATCGGGCAGCGGAATGCTGCCGACGAAATGCACAACAGGCCGATTTGCGGCTTCTTTGCTCATTGGCGTCCTCCCTTTCATCGACGACCCCGATCATATCAGCGTGAACGCCGCAATTGTCGAAGGAATCACCGTGGACTAGACTCTCATATCGGCTGACAATTATCTGACTTGAGCAGTTTGGTTCCACGCGACGGCGTAGGCCAATGTGACGCGATACGTTGGAGGCTCACCATGGCGACGTTGAACATCAACGGCGAGATGCGCAGTTTCGATGCACCTGACGATATGCCGCTGCTCTGGGTGCTGCGCGATGTGCTCGGCATGACCGGCACCAAATTCGGCTGCGGCATCGCTCAATGCGGCGCATGCACGGTTCACATCGATGGCAATCCGGTGCGGTCCTGCCTATTGCCGGTGGGAACGATCGGAAAGCGCGCCGTAACGACGATCGAAGGCATCGGAGCAACGCCCGCAGGCGCAAAGGTGCAGAAGGCATGGCTCGACCTGGAAGTGATCCAGTGCGGCTATTGCCAGTCCGGTCAGATCATGTCCGCAGCGGCGCTGCTGGCGAGCACGCCGCATCCCGATGACGCCGATATCAACGCCGCGATGGCGGGAAATATCTGTCGCTGCGGCACCTATGTACGCATCCGCGACGCCATCAAGCGCGCCGCGGACGAGCGTCAGACATAGGAGCCGGCGATGCGTATTTCCGAAAATCCTGCTTCGGTTCCGTCGCGCCGCAATCTCCTGAAAGCCGGCCTCGCTGGCGGATTGGTGCTCGCCTTCCATATTCCGCTGCGCGCGGCCAATGAGCCGGAGCAACTGCCCGACGACCCCACCGGTCAGTTCGCGCCTAATGCCTTCATTCGCATCGATCATGCGGGCAAAACGACTCTCGTCATGCCTCAGGTGGAGATGGGGCAGGGTATCTATACCGCCGTGGCGATGATACTCGCCGACGAGCTCGATGCCGATTTCAGCCAGGTCGCGCTCGAGCATGCGCCGCCCAACGACAAGCTCTACGGCAATCCGACTTTCGGGATTCAAGTCACCGGCAACTCCAACTCTGTCCGTGCGTTCTGGAAACCGCTTCGCGTTGCGGGCGCCGGTGCGCGCGCAATGCTGATCGAGGCCGCGGCGCAGCAGTGGCAGGTCGATCCCGCAAGCTGCTCGGCGTCCGACGGCAAAGTCACTCACGCCGCCAGCGGTCGCACGCTTGCCTACGGTGATCTGGTAGATGCGGCGAGCAACATCCCCGCGCCGCAAAATCCGCCGCTGAAAAACCCGAAAGACTTCAAACTGATCGGCAAACCGCTGAAGCGCTTCGACACGCCGAACAAGGTCAACGGCAAGGTCGTGTACGGCATCGACGCGATGTTGCCCGGCATGAAGTTCGCGACGCTGGCGGTAAGTCCGGTCTTCGGCGGCAAAGTCGCCCGTGTCGACGACAGTGCGGCGAAGGCAATGCCTGGAGTGCAGCAAGTCGTCGTCCTGGACGATCTGGTTGCGGTCGTCGGCGATCACATGTGGGCCGCCAAGCGCGGCCTCGATGCGCTCGCCATCACCTGGAACGATGGCCCGAACGCGCAGCTCAGCTCGCATGACATCTGGGAGGATTTGCGCGCGGCGAGCCGGAAGGACGGCGTCGTCGCCAAATCCGTCGGCGACGTCGCGAAGGGCCTATCGCAAGGAGATAAGGTCGACGCGGAATATGAGCTGCCGTTCCTGGCGCACGCGACAATGGAGCCGCTGAACTGCACGGTTCACCTGACGCCGGGCGCCTGTGAAATATGGGTCGGTACGCAGGTCATGACGCGAGTGCAGTCGACCGCGGCGCAAGCCGCCGGCGTTCCGATCGACAAAGTGACGGTCCACAACCATCTCATCGGCGGCGGTTTCGGCCGCAGGCTTGAACCCGACATGGTGGCAAATGCCGTGCGCATCGCGCGGCATGTCGATGGCCCTCTGAAGGTGGTGTGGACGCGCGAAGAGGACATCCAACACGATATCTATCGCCCGGTTTATCGCGACACGATCTCTGCGACTTTATCGGGCGGTAAAATCGCCGCCTGGAAATATCGCATCACCGGCTCTGCGGTGATCGCGCGCTGGCTGCCGGCGGCGTTTCAGAACGGCATCGACATTGACGCGGTCGATAGCGCCGTCGACATGCCCTACGATATCCCCAACCGTCTGGTCGAATTTGTGCGGGCCGAGCCGCCCGCCGTGCCGACCGGTTTTTGGCGCGGCGTCGGGCCGAACAACAACGTCTTCGCCACCGAATGCTTCATGGACGAGTTGGCGCGCAAGGCGGGCATCGATCCCGTCGCATTTCGCCGCAGCATGCTGGAAGGCAATCCTCGTCTGAAGGCCGCGCTCGATCTTGTGGCAGAGAAATCGGATTGGGGTAAGCCGCTGCCGGCTCGCGCCGGGCGCGGCGTCAGCGTGCAGCCGTCGTTCGGCAGTTTTATTGCCACCGTCGTGGAGGCCGAGGTCGACAATCGAGGCGAGGTGCACCTGCGTCGCGTGACGTCGGCGGTCGATACCGGCATTGCGGTCAATCCCGATACGATCGTCGCGCAGTTGCAAGGCGGCCTGATCTTCGGCCTCACCGCCGCGCTGTTCGGCGAGATCACGATCGAAAAAGGGCGCGTGCGCCAATCCAACTTCAACGATTACCGCATGCTGCGCATCGATGAGGTGCCGCGGATCGACGTGCACGTCATCAAGAGCGGCGAGGATCCGGGCGGCATCGGCGAGACCGGCGTGACTGCCGGCCCGCCGGCCCTGCGTAACGCGATCTATGCCGCAACGGGCGTCGCGCTGCGACGGCTGCCGATCGACCGCGCCGCCCTGGCGGTCGCGAGCAAGGCATGAGCGTCATGCGGCATGGAGCAAAGCGCGCCGTCATCGCGGCCATTATCATCATTGCGATCATTGCCGCGGCGGCCGTCGCCTGGGTGATAGGGCCAGGCCCGATGGCATTTGCCAGCGGTGCAGAAGTTGCGCTGGCGGACTATCACGCCGGCGATCCGACCGGCGTTCCAGCCGACCTCGCCAAGGCGGACCCGGTGAAGCGCGGCGAATATCTCATTCGTGCCGCCGATTGCCTGGTTTGTCATACCGCCCCGCACGGACAGGACTATGCCGGAGGCCTTGCGATTCCGCTGCCGTTCGGAACGTTGTATTCGACGAATATCACGGCCGATAAGGAGACGGGGATCGGCGACTACAGCGATCAGGACTTTCTCAACGCGGTACAGCGCGGCATTCGCCGGGACGGGGCGCGTCTTTATCCGGCGATGCCTTACACGTCTTACAGTTACATGACCGACGCGGACGCATTGGCGATCAAGGCTTATCTCTTCAGTCTCGCTCCCGTTCATGCCGTCAACAAGGCAAACACGCTGACATTTCCATTCGATCAGCGCTGGGCGATGGGGATCTGGTCTTCGCTTTTCAACGCGGATACTCGCTTCGAACCCAATACCGCGCAAAGCGCCGAATGGAACCGAGGCGCCTATCTGGCCGAAGCGCTGGCTCATTGCGGTGAGTGCCACACCCCGCGCAATGTCGCCTACGCACTCGACAACAGAAGGAAATTCGGCGGCGCGGTGACGGCGGGCTGGCATGCCTTTGACATCAGCTCGGACAAAGGATCGGGCGTAGGCGCATGGAGCGACGATGAACTGATCTCCTACCTGTCAAAGGGGCACGCCTCCGGCCGGGGTACGGCGGCGGGGCCGATGGGTGAGGCGGTGGACCAGAGCTTCAGCGCAATGTCGGCGGCGGACATCCGCGCGCTCGTCACTTATGTGCGCAGCGTGCCTGCGGTTTCATCGTCCGACTTGCCGGCGACGCTGGCGCCGCCTGCGCCGGCTTCACCGAAGCAAGGCGGTGCATCGTCTGATGTTCTTGGCAAACGTGTGTTCGAGGGCGCCTGCGTCAGTTGCCACAACTGGACCGGCGTCAGCGCCATCACTCCATTCGCCACCATTGCCGGGGCGCGGGCGGTCAACGATCGAACGGCGACCAACGTCGCGCAGATCGTGATTTCAGGCAGCATGCGGAGCACGCCGCAGGGCGTCGTCTCGATGCCGGCCTTCGGCAGCGCCTATTCCAACTTGGAAATTGCGGCGGTCGTAAACTACGTCACGGGACGCTTCGGCAGCGAGCAATCCAAAGTGACCGAACAGGATGTGGCGGACCTGCGGAGCCAGACCGTCAGGTGATACCGGCGTTTCGGCTCTAACGGTCGCACCGATTGACGCGCGACGCATTGATCGCAATGGTCGAGCTTCGTGTTGCATCCAGCCCCCAACTCGCAGGTGCGCCCAATGCCGACCAGCTTCCGCCGGATCATCAACAAGGCCGTCGAGGATAAGCGATTTCTTGTCGTCCCCGGCGCGCACGATGCTTTAAGTGCACGCCTCATTCAGCAGATCGGCTTCGAGACCTACTTCATCGGCGGCTTTCCGGCCGTCGGCGCGCGCTACGGCGTGCCTGATATCGGGCTCAAAGGCTTCGGTGAGATCGCTGCGGCCGTGCGCGACATCATGTCGGCCTGCGACCTGCCGGTCTTCGTCGATGGCGATGACGGCTATGGCGACGTCAAGAACGTCGTGCACACGGTGCAAAGCTACGAACGCATGGGCGTCAGCGCCATCCTGATCGAGGACCAGCAATGGCCCAAGCGCTGCGGACATATGGTCGGCAAGAAGGTTGTCCCGACCGAGCTTGCCGAGGCCAAGATCAAAGCCGCCTGTGCCGAGCGCATCAATCCCGAAACCTGGATACTCGCGCGCACCGACGCGCGTGCGGTCTATGACATCGACGAGGCGCTGCGCCGGGCCGAGCGCTACATCCGCGCCGGCGCCGACGGCATATTCATCGAAGCGCCGCGCTCCATCGACGAACTCAAGCGCATCGGCCGCGCCTTCGACGTGCCGCAGATCTGCAACCCGCTTATGGGCGGCCACACGCCGATCTTGTCGATGGAGGAGCTCGGCGAACTCGGCTTCAACTGCGCCGTGCTCGGCCTCGACACCCTGATGCACGCCGCCAAGGCGATCGAAACGGTGCTCCTCGACATGAAGTCGGGCAGGTTCGCCCGCCGCAACGACGGCATGGATTTCGAGGATTACAAGAAGCTCGTCGGCTACGACAAATGGGACAACATCGCCGACCGCTTTGCGCCGCAGTGAAGGGGTCTCGCCCGTCTCCGGAGAGACGTCCTAAACCAAAGCCGGCTCACGCTTTGCCGGCTGCGCCTTCATCGGGTCCTTCAGCCCGAGAATCCGCCGCGCGTTGTCGTAGAACAGCTTCTGCTTGTCGGTGTCGGAAAGCTTCAGCTCGTCGATCAGCTTCAGGCACGGCGCCGGGTCCCAGCACGGATAATCGGTACCGTACATGACGTGGTCGATGCCGTAATAGTCGATCGCGAACTTGATGCCGGCGGAGTGCGGCGACACGGTGTCGGTGTACATCCGCTTCATGTAGTCCTGGACCGGCTTCGGCAGCTTGGCAGCCTTGGAGTTCTTGTCCATGCGGCCGGCCTGATACGGCAGCGAGCCGCCGGTGTGCGACATCACGATCTTGAGCTTCGGATGGCGCTCCATCATTCCGGAGAGGATCAAGCGCATGGCGCCGACGCTGACCTCGATGACGCGGCCGAGGCTCAGATGCAGCGCGCCGTCGTAGCCGTCCAGCATGTCCTGGAAGATGACGTCGGTCGGGTGCAGGAACAGCGGCAGGCCGAGCTTTTCGATGTGAGCATAGAACGGCTCCAGCCGCTCGGAATCGATACGGGCGTCGGCGCCGACGCTGCCCGGCAGGTTCACGCCGATCAGGCCGAGGCGGTTGACGGCGTCGTCAACGACTTCGATCGCGGCGCGCGTATCCTGCAGCGGTACAGCCGCGCTGGCCCAGAGCCGGCCGGGATATTTTTTGACCGCGCCGGCCATCTCCTCGTTCCACATCAGCGCATAGTCGCGACCTTCGGAAAGCGGCATGTCGGAGAACGACACCGAGAACGGACCGATCGACAAAACCGCGTCGACCTGGTGGCCGAGGCTGTCCATGTATTCGAGCTGCTTGTCGAGATCGAACCACTCGGCCCAGGAATTGAGATGCTGGCCGCTGTCGCCGCGGCGCATGTAATTGTAGCCGCCGCGCTTGTTGACTTGCGCCTTGGGAAAATCCGGCCGCTTGCAGAGCTTGTCGAAAACCGACCGGGGCCACCAATGGAAATGCGAGTCGATGATGTGCACGGATGCGCTCCTGCCAAACGGCTGAAGATTCAATAATTTTAGTTGGCGGTGGGCTCTTGGTCAAACGCCAACGCTCCAAGCTGTCGCATGGCAATGATTGCCGATTTCTGCAATGATTCTGGCAATGCCCAGCCCTCGAGCGGCAGATGTGGGAGGACCCGATGAGGCACTCGTTTCTTGCAGGTCTGTTGCGCGCATCCATGGCGGTCGGCGCGCCGGTGCTTCTCGGAGCGCTTTCTGTGCCGGCACATGCTGCCGAGACGCTTCGCGTCGCGAAAGTGGTGCCGTTTGCCTGGACTTTCACGCCACTCGACATCGGCATGCAGACCGGCATTTTCGCCAAGCACGGCCTCGACATCGAAGCATCGGCTTCGGCGGGCGACGCCAAGCTCCAGCAGCTCCTCACCGCCGGCAGCATCGACATTGGCATCGGCAGCGGGCCCGGTATGGCGTTCTCCGTCAAAGGCGTTCCCGCGCATGCGGTCGCCGCCATGTACGGCTTACCGCGCAACATGGCGGTCATGGTCGGCTACGATTCCGACATCAAAACCGTCGACGACCTCAAGGGCAAGAAGCTCGGTTGCACCACTGTCGGCTCACTGACCGCCTGGATCGGCGACCGCATCAACGCCAAGGAGGGCTGGGGCGACAAGGGCATCCAGGTGGTGCCGATCGGCGGCATGCCGCCGGCGCGCGCCGCGATCAAGACGCATCAGATCGACGGCTATATCGGCGCGCTCGAAACCGGATACACGCTGGAGGAAGCGAAGGAGTGGCGCGTTATCACCACGGCGACGCCATTCGTCGATCATTTCATCACCCATGTCATCTTCGCACGCGACGAGTTGATCGCGAAACATCCCGACCAGGTGCGTGCATTCCTGCAGGGCTGGTTTGAGACCATCGCCTTCATGAAGGCGAACAAAGCCAAGTCTGTGGAGATTTCGGCAAAGGTGCTCGATCTCAGCCCGGCGGTGGCCGGACGAACCTACGACGAGCAGATCGGCTATTTCAGCACCGACGGCGTGTTTGATCCGGCTGCCGTCGCCGTGCTCAAGCAATCCTATATCGAAATGGGATTGCTGAAGGACAAGCCGGCCGACAAGGACCTCTTCTCCACGCAATTCGTGCCGGTGAAGGTCGGGATGTAGCGGGTCCGCCGGTGATCGCGATTCAGGCCGCGACGGCGCGCTTTTTGACGATCTGACGCTTGAGTTCAAGCGCCCGGGGCGAAAGCTCGCCGTCCTTTGCCGCGATCAAAAAGGCGTCGAGCCCGCCCCGATGATCGACCGTCTTCAGCGCATTGGCCGAAATCCGCAGCCGCACCGAGCGGCCCAGCGCGTCGGAAATCAGCGTCACGTTAAGCAGATTGGGACGAAATTGCCGCTTTGTCTTGCGGTTTGAATGGCTCACCTTGTGCCCGATCTGGCGCCTTTTTCCGGTGAGTTCACAACGCCATGCCATTGGTCAAATCCTGGCCAAAAATCCTGGGATATCTCCCACAGCCGGCGTCAACCCAAGCGATGTCGGGGGGAGATTGCCGCGGACCTATAGTGACGGGCCCGACGAGCGTCAAGCGATGTCTCCGGCCGATTTTAACGCTCCGTCCCCAAGGCGAAATCGCCTTGGAACCACAGAAACGACGCATTCTCCGCCAAAACAGAGATTAGGCCGTATTCGTTCGAAAGAGTCGGCCGGTTGGCGACAATGATGACCATTTTTCCTTTTTCGGTCGTGCCGAGGGCGATGTCCGGCGCTGGAATTGCGGCCGTCGCGGCTGCAGCAGCTATATCGGCGGTCGGCGTGGACGCGGGCCATGTGGCTGCGGCGCAGTCTCGGCTCGACGCTGAATACTCGGTTACGCTTGCCGGTATTCCGATCGGTCGCGGCAAATGGACCGTCGACGTCTCCGAAGACCAGTACTCGGCGGCGGCAAGCGGCGCCACGACCGGGCTGCTGAAGATTTTTTCCAGCGCGAAGGGTACCTCGGTCTCGCATGGCACATTCGCCGCCGGGCATCCGATGCCGGCTTCATATGTCGCCACGATCAACTACGAGCGCCGGGTCGACGATGTGCGCATCGTGCTCGTCGGCGGCAACGTGAAGGACTATTCGGTCGAACCGCCGATGCCTCCCATTCCCGACCGCATACCGGTGAGCGACGCGGATCGGCGCGGCGTGCTCGATCCGATGACCAGCGTGATCAATCGGGTTGGCGGCAGCGGTGATCCGGTTTCGCCGGAGGCTTGCAACCGCAAAGTTGCAGTGTTCGACGGTCGCGTGCGCTACGACCTCAATAGCGAGTTCAAGCGCATGGACGTCGTCAAGGCGCAAAAGGGTTACGAGGGACCGGTCGCGGTCTGCGCCGTCTATTTCACACCGATCTCCGGATATGTCCCTGACCGCGCCGCGATCAAGTTTCTGGTGAAACTGCGCGACGCCGAAGTCTGGCTGGCGCCGATTTCCGGGACCCGCATCGTGGTCCCGTTCCGCTTCTCGCTGCCGACGCCGCTTGGCACCGGTGTGTTGCAGGCGACACAATTCGTGGTTGCGGCGCAGACCCCTGTCGCCAGCGCGAAAACGCAGTAAGTTGCATTATCGATCTGGGGGCTTTGCGGTTCGCTTTCCCCGCAATTCACAGGAGCCGCCCTCTTGACTCGGTGCGGAATCGTGGTCCATCGCCGCGTTAACGCTTTCGGCATCAAGACGACGGCAGGACTCCGGTTGTGACACTTGATCTGGTGTGCAAGTCCCATGCGAGCGCCATATGTCGCGGTGAACGAATTCGAACTGCTTCAGAGTCGCCGATTCGGCCGCGATTCGTTCCAGACTCGTTCCACACCTTAAGCACAGCCCTTTCCAGCGTTACGTTGTGATACAGAAGCGCTCCGCCTGTCGCGCCAGATCGAGTCCTTGATGCCGATTTCTTTTTCGCCGCCCGCCGACCGTGAACTCCGCGCCCGAGGTGCCGGGGTTACCGCCGTACTGGGACCGACCAATACCGGAAAGACTCATCTCGCGATCGAGCGGATGCTGGCGCATTCCTCCGGCATCATCGGCCTGCCGTTACGGCTGCTGGCACGGGAAGTCTATAACCGCGCCGTCGAACGCGTCGGTGCAGACGAGGTGGCGCTCATCACCGGCGAGGAGAAGATCAAGCCGCCGAATCCAAGGTTCTGGGTCGCTACCGTCGAAGCGATGCCGCGCGAACTCGATGTCGCTTTCCTGGCTGTCGATGAAATCCAGGTCGCCGCCGATTTCGAGCGCGGTCACGTCTTCACTGATCGCATGCTGCACCGGCGCGGCCGCGAGGAGACTTTGGTGCTTGGTGCCGCGACGATGCGGCCGATTGTCGAACGACTCCTGCCGGGGGCAAGCATCGTCAGCCGTCCGCGGTTGTCGCAACTGACCTTCGCCGGCGAGAAGAAGCTGACGCGGCTGCCGCGCCGCTCCGCGATCGTCGCGTTCTCGGCGGAAGAGGTCTATGCCATTGCCGAGTTGATCCGCCGTCAGCGCGGCGGCGCCGCCGTGGTGCTGGGCGCGCTGTCGCCGCGGACCCGCAACGCGCAGGTCGAGCTCTATCAAGCCGGCGAAGTGGATTACCTGGTCGCCACCGACGCCGTCGGCATGGGGCTCAACCTCGATGTCGATCACATCGCCTTTGCGTCCGACCGCAAATTCGACGGCTACCAGTTCCGCAAGCTCAGCCCCTCGGAACTCGCGCAGATCGCCGGCCGCGCCGGCCGCGCCACCCGCGATGGCACGTTCGGCACTACCGGCCGCTGCCCGCCATTCGAGACCGAGCTGGTGCAGGCTCTGGAGTCCCACACCTTCGAGCCGGTCAAGCAGGTGCAGTGGCGCAACAGCGATCTCGACTTCTCGTCGATCGGCGCTTTGCAGGCGACATTGGCCATGGCACCGACCGAGAGCACATTGGCGCGCGCCCCGGTGGCCGAAGACATCCTCGTGCTCGATCATGCCGCGCGTGACGACGACGTGCGCGCGATGATCCGCAGCAGCGACGACGTCGAGCGGCTGTGGGACGTCTGCCAGCTTCCCGACTATCGCAAGATTGCGCCGGCCAATCATGCCGAGCTCGTGGTCGCAGTGTTCGGCTTTCTCATGCGTGACGGCAGGGTCGAAACCGACTGGTTCGCCCGCCAGGTCGCCGAGGCGGACCGCACCGACGGCGATATCGATACGCTGTCGACGCGCATCGCGCATATCCGCACCTGGACATTTGCGGCGAACCGCCCGGATTGGCTCGCCGATCCCGAGCACTGGCAGGCCGTCACGCGCGGCGTCGAAGACAAGCTCTCGGATGCGCTGCACGAGCGGCTGACCGAACGGTTCGTGGACCGGCGCACCAGCGTGCTGATGCGTCGGCTGCGCGAGAACGCCATGCTGGAGCCGGAGATCAACAAAACCGGCGCGGTCATTGTCGAAGGCCATACGATCGGCCGCCTCGACGGCTTCGTCTTCGTGGCTGACGCATCGTCGGGCGGCTCGGAAGCGAAAGCGCTGCACAACGCCGCGCAGAAAGCGCTCGCCGGTGAGATTGCCGCGCGCGCCACGCGGCTCGCCGAAGCGCCCGACGAGCAATTCGTGCTTGCGAGCGACGGCATGGTCCGCTGGACCGGCGCCGCGGTTGGCAAGCTGATCGCCGGCGAGGAAGTGCTTCGCCCGCGCGTGCGCGTCATCGCCGACGAACATCTGACCGGCGCGCCGCGCGACGCGGTGGAGGCGAGACTCGACCGTTGGGTCAAATCCCATGTCGAGAAACTGCTCGGCCCGCTGTTCGTCCTGTCGGCAGCCGAGGACGTAACCGGTATCGCGCGCGGCGTCGCCTTTCAGCTCGTCGAGGCGCTCGGGGTGCTCGACCGCCAGCGCGTCGCCGAAGAGGTCAAGGGACTGGAGCAACCGGCGCGGGCCACGCTGCGTAAATACGGCGTGCGTTTCGGCGCCTATCACATCTATGCGCCGGCTCTGCTCAAGCCGGCGCCGCGTGCGCTTGCGGCACAATTGTGGGCGCTCAAGCACGATGGCGCCAAGGCCGACGGTTCAAAGACCGACGGCCTCGACGATATCATTCATCTCGCCGGCAGCGGCCGCACTTCGATCCCGTACGATCGCAAGATCGACGGTGTGCTGTATCGCACGGCAGGCTATCGCATTTGCGGCGAACGCGCCGTTCGCGTCGATATTTTGGAACGGCTTGCCGACTTGATCCGTCCGGCCTTGGCTTGGCGTGAGGGTGCCGCGGGGCCGAAGCCGCCGGGCGCGATTGCGGGCGGCGGGTTTACCGTCGTCAACGGTATGACCTCGCTGACAGGCGCGTCGGGTGAGGATTTTGCTTCGATTCTGCGATCGCTCGGCTATCGCATGGAACGCCGGCCGAAACCGCCGGAGCCGGCGCCGGCTGAGCAAGCCTCGCCCGCCGCGACACAAGCGGCCGAGGTGATCGTGACCCCAAGCGATGACTTGGCTCAGATCAATCCGGCGATGTCGGGCGACGATCAAGCGGTCGCGGTAGTCACAGTGGACGCGCCAGCATCGACGCCTGTCGTCGAGGAGCAACCCGTGACGGCTGAAGCTGACCAGGAAGCCGCCTCGAATTTGGATCTCCAGCGGCCAGCAGAACCGATTGCTGCGACGGCGAGTGTTGATGAGGAAGCTGCTTTGTCGCCTCCACCTGACATCGCGGCCGAAGCACCGACTGCGCCGAAGCCCGATTCATCGGCTGAGGAACCTGCGCTCATTGAAGTGTGGCGTTTGGGACGGGCCTCCCGGCCGCAGGCGCGACGCCGTCCGCGTTTCAAGCGTCGCGACGACGGTAGGAGTTTCGGAAAAGATGCTCCCCAAAAGTCCGCCGATGCAACCACACCTGCGATTACCGCGGTGGAGGCTGCGCCGGCCGCGAACGCCGAAGCCTCGCAGGAAACTGCGCCGACCCGGCCGGAACGGCAGCATCGCCACCATCGCCGCCGCGGACAGGATCGCAAGTCCGATCGTCCATCGTGGGACCGCGAGCGCCCGCAGCCGAGGCCGCAGCGCTTCGAGCGGCGGGAGAAGGCGCCTGACCCTAATTCGCCGTTCGCCAAGCTCGCCGCGCTGAAGGCTCAGCTTGAGGCCGACGCCAAGGAGCGGCGCTGAGTGGCGTCGGAGCTTGATCGTCAACGCATCGACCGGTGGCTGTGGCATGCGCGGGTCGTCCGCACGCGCGGCGCGGCGGCGGCACTTGCGGGCGCCGGCTACGTGCGGGTGAATGGAGCGCGCGTCATTGCCCCCGGCCGTATGGTGCGCTCCGGCGATATTGTCACGGTCGCGCTCGACCGCGCCGTGCGTGTGCTGAAGGTCAGGGGATTTGTCGAGCGACGGGGTCCCGCGGGGAGCGCCGAGCGACTATATGAAGACCTTGGATAGGGGGCGGCGCCGGTCGGGCTTCGCGTGCCGCCAAACTTGCGTGCACAGGACCCTTGCGATAGGAGCAGTGCGCCCGAAAGGTCCATTTAGAGTGTGCAGATGACCTATATCGTCAACGACAATTGCATCAAATGCAAATACATGGATTGCGTGGAAGTTTGCCCGGTGGATTGTTTCTACGAGGGCGAAAATATGCTGGTCATTCATCCCGACGAGTGCATCGATTGTGGCGTCTGTGAGCCGGAATGCCCGGTCGAGGCGATCAAGCCCGACACCGAGCCGGGCGTGGAAAAGTGGCTAGGCATCAACGCCGAATACGCCAAGGTCTGGCCCAATATCACCGCCAAAAAGGAGCCGCCCGGGGACGCCAAGGAGTGGGAGGGCGTAGCCAATAAATTTGAGGAGCACTTTTCGTCCAATCCGGGAACTGGCGACTAACGGCAATCAAAAATTGCGCAATTAACCATCAGTTCCATTTCGCCGGCCGACTGTATTCCCGTTGTCATAAGGCTTTGATTTTGGCTGAAAATGTGATATAAAGGCCTTACATAATGAAGAACACCCCCGATATCGCGCTCCCTGACCCGGGGAGCATATTTTTTCGGGGCGTTTTCGAGGAACCGTTCAGAGAGGCGTGAGACCCACGCGAGAGCAGTGGCAGAGAAAACTCGTCATCGTCCTAAGAAGAGCGCGACCGGCATGAGCCGGAAGGCACGAAAAACCCCCTCCCGCAGCGGCGGCAGGACATCACAGGCGACGCGGAGGGTTCCCCGGAACCGTGTCCGCGTGGCCAAGACCCCTCAGCGGCGCAAGCCCGAGGCGGAAGGAGCAGCTTTGGGAATGAACGCAAAAAAGACTACCCAGCGACAAGGCTTTAAGACCAACGAGTTCATTGTGTATCCGGCCCACGGCGTGGGGCAGATCGTTGCGATCGAGGAGCAGGAGGTCGCGGGTGCGCGGCTTGAGCTGTTCGTCATCAATTTTGTCAAGGACAAGATGACGCTTCGGGTGCCGACCTCCAAGGTCACCTCCGTCGGCATGCGCAAGCTTGCCGAGACGCCGATGGTCAAGCGCGCGCTCGAAACCCTCAAGGGCCGGGCTCGCATCAAGCGCACCATGTGGTCGCGTCGCGCCCAGGAATACGAGGCAAAGATCAATTCCGGCGACATCGTCGCGATCGCCGAGGTCGTACGCGATCTCTACCGGTCTGAATCGCAGCCGGAGCAGTCCTATTCGGAGCGGCAGCTCTATGAGGCTGCGCTTGACCGCCTCTCCCGCGAGGTCGCGGCAGTCCAGCGCATCACCGAGACCGAGGCGGTCAAGGAGATCGAGGCGGCGCTCGCCAAGGGCCCGCGGCGCGGTCCCAAGCC